>CAMCWI010000175.1 GCA_945882065.1 Akkermansia muciniphila | reverse complement strand
CGGCATGAGGTTGCAAACCTTGCCGCTGCAGCAACCGTCCCACCAGATGTTGATTGATGGCGCGCAGTGTGCCGACTCCCACACTCTGTCGAAACTCGTGGAGCATCCGGGCCGTGGGCAACGTGCGCCGCAACCGGGAGAAGCGTCGCCACGCCGCCTGTTCGGGCAGTTGCGCCACCAGGAGATTGAGCGAATGAGTGGAGGTCAATACCGCCAACAAATGCGTGCGCCACAGTTGAGCCGCACTCAACGCGTGCCGCCGCCCACCCGTAGACTGGCGCGGACAAACCTCGGCGATGAAGTCATCGGGCGCGTAGGGACTCAGCAGTTCAAGAAGATGGCTGGTGACGACAGGAGGCAAAATCAAACTCATGCACGAACTCTAACTCACACCCCACTTGTATCGGCGTCGCTATCAGAAGTTGAACCCGTTACAAATACTTTCGGAACACCCTCTGCTAGCAAGAAAAGTGGTGGACGCGGGGGGAGTTGAACCCCCGTCCCTGACAGGTAAACCAGCCGCGACTACATGCTTAGTCCGGGATATTTTGTCGGCTATGGGATGGCGCCCGAACTCGAATCCCACTGCTTAGTTTGCATGTAATTTTCTCGGCTTGGGCGCGCAATCTCCGCCTTCCACCATGCCTGCTTATAGCGTTCATCCAACATAGCAGGTGTCTGCCGGTGAACGTCGCAGCACTTAGGCTGCGAGGGCTAATTCTTCGTTAGCTTATTTGTTTGATGCGATTATTTACGAGGCCAACGCATCGTCCTCGGCATGCCGCCTCTGGCGTAACTTTCAGGTCGAAACCAGTACGCGCCCAAGTGGCAGTTGTATCATCGGCATTTCCACCAACCGGGTCAAGCTTGCCAGCTAACAGTGGTGCGACTGAATGCACCGCCGCGCAGTTGGAATCGGTTTTTAATCCGGTTGGCGAACGTCCATCCGCAGACATTTCGCCAAACGCCGAACCCAACAGCGCAAGGCGAAACTCCAAGCCTAGGTTTTTCAAACAGGCTCTTAGAGTAATTGCCGTTGCAAAGCAACCAGACGGAAAAATTCTGGCTGGCGGCTACTTTTCAAATCTTGGCGGTGGAAACTATAATGGAGGTCTCACGTCTTCAAATATTGTCAGGGCTTTTGTCACAAAGTGACTGTAACGCGACACGCGTGCATCTGGGCAAGGATAGCAATGGCCTAGACTATGTGCTTGCCACTTGCGCCCCCGGCGCGACGAATCCCCTCCAATTTTCCACGAATCTTGTGGATTGGGTTACCGCACAAAGTACCAATGAGTATTATCAGTTCTATTACAACTAAACATCTAGGCACTCCAAGGCGGTCTCTTTTTCCGAGCCAAAAAAGAATTTTGATTATTCATCGAGTAACTCGGCGAAATTGCTGCGATGGAAAAGTTGGTTTAAACCGTGGCTGCACTCGTGAGGGTGCGGCTATTGATTCTAAAGTTTGCCGCGTTCCCAAGAACGCAGCCACGAAATCATGCCCGCACCGCCGCCTGCAACTGCCCCTTGAGCGCGTCCACGACTTTGGTGTGAGCCGCGTTCACATCGGCATCCGTCAGTGTCTTGTCTGAGGCGCGATAGGTGAAGGCATACGCCAAACTCTTCTGTCCTTCGGGAACATTCTTGCCACGGAACACATCGAAGAGTTCTACGGTTTCAAGATTCGCGGCCTTCGCCTGCTTCACCGTTTGCAACACGGCTTCGTGCGTCACGGCTTCGGCCACGAGCATCGCCACGTCCCGGCGGCTTGAGGGGAACTGCGGGAGCGACTTGAAAGACTTGCCCGCATTCCGGCGCGCGATGAGTTGATCGAGATTTAATTCAGCCAGCAGCACGGCATCGCGTAGATCGTATTTCTTCGCGAGCATGGGCGAAACCAGACCGATCTCACCGAGCGGAAGCTTTCCGCCGAGCGCAATCGTCGCCGACTCCATGAACAACGCCGTGCTTTCGGTGCGGCGCGTGAATGCCACTCCTCGCACGCCGTATTGTTCGAGCAATTCTTCGACGAAACCTTTCAGGTCGGAGAGATCGAACTTCGCATCGCGATCTTCGCCGCTCCAGAAATTTTGCGCGCGTTGACCAGTGATGGCGATGGCGACGTTGCGGTTTTCCTTTGTCTGACCGTTCATGTTGGTGAACACGCGTCCGATTTCAAACAGCGCCACGTCGTAATTCTTGCGCGTGATGTTGTGTCGCAACGAGTGCATCAACCCCGGCAGCAAACTGGGGCGCAAAACATCCATGTCGCTGCTCAACGGATTCGCGAGCGCGACAATTTCTTCTGGCTTCTGACTTCTGACTTCTGACTTCGTAATCAGCGTCTGCCCCGTCGCCTCGTTCAAACCGAGTCCGGCAAGGATGCGTCGCGCTTCGGAGATTTGATCATAGACGGAATCAAACGCATTCGTGCCGAGTGCGCCGCGAGGTGGAGTTGAGGGCGTGTTGTTCAACCCGTTGAGGCGTTCAATCTCTTCGATCAAGTCCGTGTCGCGCTTCACATCCACGCGCCAGGTCGGGACGCAGAACGTGCATTCGCCGGGTTGTTGTGCGACCACGCTGAAACCCAGTTTGGCGAGGAACGAGACTTGATCCGCGTGCGAGATGCCGATGCCGAGCAGGTCTTTGGTCTTCGAGTAATGCAGGTTCACCTGCTTGAGTGACGCGGGCTTGGGATAACAATCCACAACGCCATCCGCAAGCTGGCCGCCCGCAGTTTCCAAAATCAACTGGCACGCGCGCTGGCTCGCCCAATCGCAGATGCTCACATCTGCGCCACGCTCAAAGCGGTAGCTGGCATCGCTGCGAAGGCCGAGTTGCTTGCTCGTGCGACGGATATTTGTGGGATTGAAATACGCGCTCTCGATCAACACGTCCACGGTCTGCGCGTTGATCTCGGTGTGTGCGCCGCCCATCACGCCAGCGAGCGCGATGCCTTTGGATTCGTCGGCGATCAAAAGCATTTCGCTCGTAAGCGTTCGCTCCTGATCGTCGAGCGTCTTGAATTTTTCTCCCGCAACAGCGCGGCGGACGACGATGGTTGGTTTGCCATCCGTGCCTTTGGCGATGAGATGAAAATCAAACGCGTGCAACGGCTGCCCGGTTTCGAGCATGACGTAATTCGTCACGTCCACCACGTTGCTGATGCTGCGGATGCCAACTTTTTCCAGCGTGGAGCGCAGCCAATCCGGACTCGGCCCAACCTTCACACCTTTGATGATGCGCGCCGTGTAACGTGGACAAAGCTCGGCGTCTTCGATGCGAACTGAAATCAAGCTTTCCGTTCTGACTTCGGACTTCTGGCTTCTGACTTCTGACAGCTTCAGCGGATTCCCCGTCACCGCCGCAATCTCCCGCGCGATGCCAATGAGGCTGTTCAGATCAGGCCGATTCGGCGTAATTTCGAGATCGAATACCACATCGCCGCCGCTGCGACCGAGGTATTCGCCGAACGGCTGGCCGACCTTTGCGTCCTCGCGCAGGATGAGCAGGCCGTCCTCCTTTTTGTGGCCGATGGCTTCGGGATCAAGAAGCAACTCCTCGTGTGAGCAAAGCATGCCATGCGACTCGACACCGCGAATCTTGCCGACCTTGATAGTGAACGGTTCTTTTTCGCCAGGCTTCATCGGCAAAGATGCACCGGGCAGGATGAGCAGGACTTTGTCGCCCGCCTTGAAATTTTGCGCGCCGCAAACGATCTGGCGTTCGCCCGTGCCGTCGTTGACGCGACAGAGCGAAAGTTTGTCCGCGCCCGGATGTTTGTCGCGCGTGATGACTTGCGCCACGACGATGCCATCGAATGCGCCGGAGATTTTCTGCACGCCCTCGACTTCGAGGCCGAGCATGGTGAGCCGTTCGACCGTCTCTTCGACGGACCAGTTGAAAACAACGTATTGCTTGAGCCAGTTTAGCGTGACTTTCATGAGAAAATAGCGGCGTGCAGGATAGTTTTTGCCGCGCTGACTGCCTAGAGAATTATGACCGACGGGAAACAGGAAGCGCACCGGTCACTGAAGACGGAACGCCGCGTTCACGCGGCAAAAAAGTGACATCGCAGGTCGCTGCCGGATAAATCCGGCGTTCCGGAGCAGTGACAGTAGATGATTAATTGAAAGCGCTCGTCACCGGGCGACCCCAGAAATCTTCTGGCAACGGCACTTTCAGCAGCCAGAGCGCAGTAGCGGCGGTGTCGTATTGCACGACGGGTTTGGTGACCGTGAAATTTTTCTTCACGCCCTTGCCCCAGACCACCCAAGGGATCACTACGTCGGCGGTTTCGGCGGTGTTGTGAACGCCAACGGTTTTGCCGTTCTTGTCTTTGGAGTCGTGAGAACCGTGATCGGCGGTGAGAATGAATACGCTATCTTTTTCCATCCCCGCTGCTGCGATCGCGTCCTTGATGATCTTGAGCGCTTCGTCGCAATCCCTCAACGCCTGCGTTTTTTCCGGCGAGTGCGAGCCGGTCTTGTGTCCGACTGTGTCAGGATCGCGGAAATGGATGAAGGTGAGATTTGGTTTCAACTTCCCGACTTCCGCTGCAAAAGCTTTGGCCACTGATTTCGCATCATCATCAGGTTGCGGCCAGACGAGCGTATCAATGCTCCCCGGCACTTCGAGGTGCTTGAACTTTTCTTTGCCGACGAACATCGCGGTCTTCAATCCGCGCTGCTTGGCCAGACTAAAAATGGTCGGAACTTTCACCAAGCCGTTTGTGGGCTGATAATCATTCCACAACACCTGATGTTTTTGGACGCCCACGCCGGTGAGCATCGAAGTATGCGACGGTAACGTCAGCGGTGGGATGATCGTGTAAGCCTCCCAAGTGCGTGCGCCATTGGCGGCCATGCTGTGAAACGTGGGCATCTCGGTGCTTTGGATCAAATCGGGATTGCCTTGATCGAAGCTGATGATGAAAACGTATTTTGCGCGCGGCGCGGCGGTGGCGGTGATCTGGCTGAAAAAGTGAATGGCAAAAATGCCAAGCAACAGTGCGAGTAGTTTTCGTTTCGATTGAATCATCCGGTGTGTGACGTTTGAAGGAGGTGATTATTCGGGCGATGTGTTGAAGCTGAGTATTGCTTGTACTGCGTCGCTTCTTGGTCTAAAATTGCTTCAAGAATCGCACGTCGTTTTCGTAGAAGAGGCGGATGTCGTTGATGCCATAGCGGAGCATAGCGATGCGTTCGATGCCGAAGCCGAACGCCCAACCCGTCCACACCGCTGGATCGTAGCCGACGTTCTCGAACACTTGCGGATGCACCATGCCGCAACCGGCGATCTCCAGCCAGTCCTTGCCCATCTTCTTCACGAGCGCGTTGGTGAAATCAATCTCGTAGCTCGGCTCGGTGTAGCTGAAGTAGTGCGGGCGGAAACGGATCTTCACGTCATCGCCCATGAGTTCGCGGAAGACGAATTCCACCGTGCCTTTGAGGTCGCCGACGGTGACGTTCTTGTCCACGTAAAGTCCTTCGACCTGATGGAACGTGGGATTGTGCGTGGCGTCGGCGTTGTCGCGACGAAACACGCGGCCCGGCACGATGATGCGTACGGGCGGCGGTTGGGATTTCATCACGCGGATTTGAACTGAACTCGTATGAGTTCGGAGGAGATGGGAGTTGGCAGATGGGGGTTGGGGGTTAGCTGGCTTCGCCAGATAAAAAGTATCTTGGGCGTCACGCGCTGGGTGATCTGCTGCAGTATTGAGCGCGTCGAAGCAATGATACTCGTCCTCAATCTCCGGCCCGTCGGCCACGGCGAAGCCAATTTTACGGAAGGCGCGGACGATGTCGTCGGTGACTTGCGTGAGCGGATGCAATTTGCCGAGCGCACGTCGACGTCCAGGCAAAGTGAAATCAGTCGGATGCTTGGGCAGCGCAGCGGCAAGTTCGAGTTCGCTGCGGCGTTCGGCGAGCGCGGCTTCGAGTTCCACCTTGGCGACGTTGATGAGTTTGCCGGCGGCGGGCTTCTCTTCCTTCGAGAGCGTGCCGAGTTGTTTCATCAATGCGGTGAACTTGCCGTTCGGTCCGATCCACATGCCTTTGGTTTGTTCGAGCGCGGCGAGGTCGGGCGCGGCCTTGAGTTCCGCCAGCGCGGTTTGTTTCAGCGGTTCGATTTCGTCTAGGAATCCAGCCATAAATATCGGGAAAGATTAGCCACGAGAGAACGCAAAGGACACAAAGAAAAACGGGCGACCATTGCTGATCGCCCGTTGAAAAACTTAGATTGTGGTCTGATCAGACGCGACGTCCGCCGACGAGTTCCTTGGTGAGCTTGTTGAAAGCATCCCATTCACCTTTGGCAGCGAGTGAAGCTTGCTCAGGCCAAGTGGTCGGATCCCATTGTTTGAAACGCCCACCGGCTGTAGCTAGAATTTCTTTTAGCTTGGCGACCGGGGTGGCGGCCAACTGCGCGAAGGTTACGATGCCCAGAGCTTTGAGCTGTTCGTTGATCTTCGGGCCAATGCCTTCAATCTTCACCAAGTCGTCAACGACGACTTTGGGAGCTGCGGCTTTTACCGTCAGTGCGTTCTTGGCGATGGTCACCAATTCGCCAAACGCGCCAGCATCCGTCGCGGCGAGGTCGGCGATGATCTTGCGATCCAGTTCGCACTTGGCGGCTTTCAAGCCCTCAATGAAACGGCTGTAAGTAATGCCAGCTTCGCGGGCGGCAGCATTGATACGAGCCTGCCAGAGATAGCGGAACGTGCGCTTTTTCACGCGGCGATCGCGATAGGCGTATTGCCGACCATGATCTACAGCGTCGGAGGCGTAGCGATAAAGTTTGGAACGCTTGAGACGAAAGCCTTTCGCCGCTTGCAGCATGCGGTTGCGGCGTTTGCGGGAGGCGGGTGAATTTGTTACGCGCATAAATTTAAGTGCTAGATTCTAGCGTCTGAGTTCTTGTGTGAGGTTAGTGGCTGAACGGGAGGCTCTGCTTGATGCGATATTCATCCGTGGAATGGACGAGTTTGGAGCCGCGCAGGCTGCGGCGGCGTTTAGCACTCTTGCCTTGGCAGAGGTGACGGCGACCAGCACTGGAGCGCAGGACCTTGCCTGTCGCTGTGATTTTGAAGCGCTTGGCTACCGATTTTTTCGTTTTGATACCTTTGGGACGTCGCATAATTCAATCTTCTGTTAAAAAGGACGCGCAGTATAGTTGTGGGAAGTGTGTCTGCAAGTGTTAATTTTCAGTCAGTTGGCTTGCTAACGAGGACAAGTGATTGATGGGATGGGGGATGGTTTTACAAATTGCTCCAGTGATGGCTCACCCTGCGGGTGAAGTGTTGAGTGAGCGGCGCAAGGTAGCTCAGGCGGTGCTGGTGGTGGACACACACGGTCGGCGTTTTCATGTGGAATGGGATACGGATGCCCCGGTCACGCCGCTGGGTCAGTTGGTTTTCTTCAGCCAGTTTCTGGCCACGGCGGGATTGTTTCACGACTGGGTCAAGTCTTGTCCGCTGGTGTTCACGAGTCCCAACGCGCCTTCTCTCAATGATCTGTTGGGCACGATCACCTTGGCCATTCTCTCAGGACAACATCGTTACAGTCATGTCACCGCACTGCGCGCTGACACGGTCAATCCAGCGGGGTTTTGGCATGAACAAGGTGTGCAGTGAAAACAGTGTGCGCCGCGCTTTTGCCGGGGCGGATTCGGTGGCCTGCGCCCGCTGGCAAACCGGGGCGTTGCGTCAGACCTAGCTGCCCGCCTTGCGGCAGCCGTGGATCATGGACCTGGACGCGAGGGTCAAACCGCTCTACGGCCATCAGGAAGGAGCGGAGATCGGTTACAACCCGCACAAACCCGGACGCCCCAGCCACGCCTATCACAGTCTCTTCGTGCGTGGCTTGCGGCTGGTGTTGGATGTGGAAGTGCGTTCGGGCAAACAACCCGCTGCGACGCATGGCCGTGAAAATCTCTGGCGCGTCTGGGACAGTCTGCCAGGGGGTGTCGTCCGTGGTTGATATGCGGGGACTCCAGCTACGGACATGAAGGGTTGCTGGCCCAGTGCGAGGCGCGTCAGCAGAAGTATCTCTTCCGGTTGGGGCAAACCGTGGGCGTCAAACAACTGGTGCAAACGCTCGAAGCGCAGAGCGGGTGGAAACCCGCCGTCAACGGATGGGAAGGCGCGGAAGGCAGGTTGCAACTGACGGGCTGGACGGCCAAGCGGCGCGTGGTCGTGCTGCGCCGGAAAGTGGAACGGAAAAC
>CAMCWI010000174.1 GCA_945882065.1 Akkermansia muciniphila | reverse complement strand
GTCGCTGAAGCAGAGGTGCTTTACGTCAATCAACTCCGACTCCGTGAGCGTCTGAAAGATCACGTTGGCGAGTTCGTGATCTGGGATGTGGGATTGGGCGCAGCCGCCAACGCGATCACTGTTCTTCGCGCCACGCGGGAGTTTCCTTGTCCGATCCGGCTCGTGAGTTTTGATAACACGATCGAGCCGCTGACGTTCGCTTTTCAAAACGCCGCCGCGCTCGGCTACTTCGGCGGTTATGAAACTCAAACCGAAGCAATCCTCAAGCAACACGCCATCCAGTTCACCGACGGTGCGAGAGAGGTGAACTGGCGATTGCATCTGGGAGATTTTCCGACATTGCTCGATTCCGAATGGGAGCGCCGCCTTCAGGCGGCAGAAGTGTCGCTTGGCAAATCGCTGCCGCCTGAAGGCGTCGTTCCTAAACGTCCTGAATCGGAGTTCGGCACTCCGCCCCACGCGATCTTGTTCGACGCGTATTCGCCCGCCAAGAATCCTGCGATGTGGTCGCTGCCTTTGTTCACACGATTATTTCAATTGCTCGATCCACAACGCCCCTGCGCGTTGCCCACGTATTCGCGTAGCACGATCATGCGCGTCACGCTCTTGCTCGCCGGATTTTTTGTCGGTGTCGGCCACGCCACTGGCAAGAAAGAGGAAACGACGATTGCTGCTAACACACTTGAGCTGCTGGATGAACCGCTTGATTTGCGTTGGCTGGATCGCGCCCGCCGCTCGCACAGCGCCGAGCCCATGGTTGAAAGCGTGTATCGCATCGCACCGCTCTCGCCGGAGTCGTGGGGGAAACTAAGGGCGCACCCGCAGTTCGGGTGAGCGGAGTGTGGTCGTCCTCGGCCACAGCAACGGTGGCTGGAGAGGAAGTCGTTCGTGATTTCAAGTCAACTTTCATGGCGACAATTGCTGCGCCCGAGGACGGGCGCACTCCGAACGTATCCCGTCTCCTGCTTGGCTTTGCCACAACCACTCGCTATCCTTTGCGCATGACCAACACGCCACTCGCCGAATACTTCGAGGCGGGCTTGGCGTTGTTTTATCCGCGTGTTTGTCAGATTTGTAAACTAGCCCGCGCCACGCCAGAACAGGGATTGGTCTGCGCGAAGTGTTGGAGCGGCGTCCGATTCATCCGCGCGCCGTTCTGTGCGCGGTGCGGACTTCCTTACGAAGGCGACATCACCACGCCGTTCGAGTGTTCCAACTGTCGCGACATGGAATTGCATTTTAGTTCTGCGCGCTCTGCGGTCACGGCTAAAGGCGTGACGCTGGAAGTGATTCATCGTTTCAAGTACAGCAACGCGCTTTGGTTCGAGCCGTTCCTCGCGGACTTGTTGTTGCGCGCGGCAGTGCCTGCGTTGCGCGCAGAGAAATGGGACATCATCGTGCCCGTGCCGTTGCATCCTACGAAAAAGCGCGAGCGGGAGTTTAATCAGGCAACACGCATCGCCGCTCACTTGGCGCGAGCGGTGGGTTTGCCGTTGAACGAAAATCTGGTGCGCCGTGTCACACCCACACGTACACAGACGTTACTCACCAAGAAACAACGCTGGGAAAATGTGCGGCGCGCCTTCGCTGCCGTGCCCGGAGCCAAGTTGTCCGGCGAACGCATCGTGTTGGTGGATGACGTATTGACCACAGGAGCGACCACGAGCGCATGTGCGCGGGTATTGCGCGAGCTGGGTGCGGGGGAGGTTTGCGTCTGGACAGTCGCGCGGGGACTTTGAATACTCCCAGCGGTTGGTAGGAGTAAAAATGTTTGAACCAAAAGATGCCGAACCGAGACAGCAATGATGAATCTTTTGCCGCATAAGAAAACTGCCAACCCGGTTTATATACCAGCCATGTCCACGACTACATTTACGAAGCAGCCTCCTGGAGTTGATCCGATCGAACCCGCATTGACGCCGCCGTCAGCAGGGAACACCACGTCGTTCGTAAAAAAGAAACTCAAGCTCGGCTCAGGCAAAACCCGCAAGCGCGAAATCCCCGCCGGTCTTTGGACGAAATGCCCCATGTGCGAGACGTTGGTCTTCGACAAGGAACTCGACGAAAATCTCAAGGTCTGCATCAAGTGCGATCATCACTTCGTCATCGGCGCGCGTGAACGCATACATTCGATGGTGGAGACCTGCACGTTCGAGGAGATGGATGCGGACATGATCAGCGTGGACGTTCTTGGATTCACCGGCGCGTCTTCCTATAAAGACAAGCTCGCGTCCAATTGGAAAAAAACCAATCTTAAGGACGCTGTCGTCACTGGTGTCGGGATGATCGGCAAGCATCGCGTCGCTCTCGGCGTGATGGACTTCAGCTTTCTCGGCGGTTCGATGGGTTCTGTCGTCGGCGAAAAACTCACGCGTCTCATCGAGGCGGGAACTGAAAAAGGTTTGACCGTCATCATCATCTCCACCAGCGGCGGCGCGCGGATGTATGAAGGCATGTTCAGTCTTATGCAGATGGCGAAGACTTGCGCCGCGCTTGGTTATCACGCCAAGGTCAAGCTGCCCTACATCAGCATCCTCACAAATCCCGATTACGCAGGCGTGATGGCGAGCTACGCGAGCGTGGGTGATTTGATTCTCGCCGAACCGAAGGCGCTCATCGGTTTCGCCGGACCTCGCGTCATCAAAGACACCACGCAAGCCGAACTGCCGCCGGGATTTCAGACTGCTGAATTCCTGCTCGACCATGGACTCATTGACTCCATCGTGCCGCGCAAAGAAATGAAGCAACGACTCATCGGCTACATGGATTTCCTGATGACCGGGCGCAAGGCTGAGTCTGTCGCGTGAGTCGTTTCAGATGGATTGGCGACTCACTCAATTCTTATCGTCGTCTTCAAATTGGAGGCCGTAAATCGAAGCTGAATCACAGGGCAGGGGACAAATACCGTCCAACCCCGGAAAATAAAAAATCTTTGTTCTTTTGCCTCGCGCCGCGCTTGCGATTAAAAACATCCCCGTGCAAACGCGATTTCTGCTCGGCCCCGCCGGCAGCGGCAAGACCTTCCGCTGCCTCGCGGAGATCCGCCGTGAATTGATCGCGTCGCCGAATGGCGCGCCGCTTGTGTTGATCGCGCCCAAGCAGGCCACCGCACAACTCGAACGCCAGTTGCTGGGCGATCCGCAACTCCAAGGTTATACGCGGCTGCACATCCTGTCCTTCGAGCGGCTCGCGGAGTTCGTGTTGGAAAACCTCCAGGTTCACGCCCCGGAATCGCTCGCCGAGGAAGGTCGCGTCATGGTTTTGCGGGCGCTGATTCTCCGGCATGAGAAAGAGTTGAAATTGTTTCGTCGTAGTGCAAGGCGGCCTGGATTCGCCTCGCAACTGAGTCAGTTGTTGCGCGAGTTGCAGCAACATCGCTTCACGCCTGATAAACTCCGCGCGTTTGCCGCCAAGTCTGATCTTCCTGCTGATCTTCAAACCAAACTCCACGATCTCGCGCTGCTGGCCCAAGCTCACGCCGATTGGCTGGAGTCAAATAATCTTCAGGACGACAACCGCCTGCTCGACACCGCCACTGCGGCGCTCTGTTCCAACCCTCGACAGCTTTTCGCCGGTCTCTGGCTTGATGGTTTCGCGGAGATGACGCCGCAGGAAATGGATTTACTCGCCGCCGTGCTGCCGGGTTGCGGGCGCGCGACGCTCGCGTTCTGTCTCGATGCGTCATCCGTTGAAGCGGAGAACGCGCCGTCCTCGTGGCTCTCCATCTGGGGTGCGGTGGGCAGAACATATCGTCAATGTCGCGAACGCATCGCCGCGTTGCCCGGTTGTGAAGTCATCGTTGAACCCCTCCAGCGTGATCCGAGTCAAAGTCGTTTCGCGAACGCAACTGAACTCGCGCATCTGGAATCAAGCTGGGCCCGACACTCGACCTTCGACTCTCGACCTTCGTCTCTCAGCTTGCACGCTTGTTCCAATCCCGAAGCCGAGGCCACGCTCGCCGCCCGCGAGATTCTCCGCTTTGTCCGCGATGGCGCGCGTTTCCGCGATATCGCCGTGCTGGTTCGGCGGCTCGATGATTATCACAAACCGATTGAGCGCACGTTTCGCCGCTACGGAATCCCCATCTTTCTGGATCGCCGCGAAAGCGTCTCACACCATCCGCTCGCCGAACTCACGCGAAGCGCTCTCCGCACAGTTGCCTACGAATGGCGGCATGAGGATTGGTTCAGCGCGTTGAAGTGCGGATTTGCGCCCGCGAGCGAAGAGGTGATTGATCGTCTGGAGAACGAGGCTTTAGCTCGCGGTTGGCGCGGCGCAGCTTGGCGTGAACCTTTGCCCGTCAGCGACAAAGGGCACGACCCAGTGTTCGAACAACTCCGCGTTCAACTCATCGCGCCGTTCGCCCAACTCGCCACCACTTTTGCCGGGCAAAATCAAACGCCTACCGGCTTGCAACTTGCCGACGCACTTCGCGAACTCTGGCTCGCGCTCGATGTCGAAACCAGACTCCAAGCATGGAGCGATCATCCCGATCAATCAGCAATCGCTAATCGGCAATCGGCAATTCACAACTCCGTCTTGCAACAGATGGATTCGTTGCTCGAAAACCTTGCGATCGCATTTCCCAACGCGTCGCTTCCGTTGCGCGATTGGCTGCCCATCCTCGAAGCGGGCTTGAGCAATCTCAGCGTTGGCGTAATTCCGCCTGCGCTTGATCAAGTGCTCGTTGGCGCGATTGATCGCTCGCGCAATCCCGATCTCAAACTCACGCTGCTGCTTGGCTTCAACGAAGGCGTATTCCCCGTCGCGCCGTCCACGCGCACGTTGCTCACCGAATCTGACCGCATTGAGCTCGCCAGCAACGGCGCGAATCTTGGATTGAATCTCCGCGAGCAACTCGCGCGCGAACGTTACTACGGCTACATCGCCTGCACCCGCGCCAGTGAGCGGCTCATCGTCAGCTATTCCACACAGGATGAAAAAGGACGCGTCAAAAATCCTTCTCCGTTCGTGGCGCATCTCAAACGTCTTTTCCCCGCGCTCGAGGAGGAATTGTTTTCAACCGATCCTGCGCCGGACGACGCTGAACACGTCTCCGAACTCTTCCCTGCGTTACTCCTTAAGAAACTTGCCGCCGAGGGATTGCCGCAGACCGTTCAGCCCATCCTCGATAAGTGGGCGTGCTGGGAATCGCTGCCCGGGCCGGAAACGCTCGCGCTTTCTCCCGCTGCCGCTAGTGCGTTGTTCGGAAATGAAATCCCTACGTCCGTCAGCGCTCTCGAAGCATTTGCCGCGTGTCCGTTTCAATTCTTCGCCGGATACGGACTCGGCGCAGACGAGCGTCAACTTTTTGAAACGGACTCGCGCCAGACCGGAAGTTTCCAACACGAGATACTCGCCGAGTTTCATCGCGAGTTGAAACGTGAAGGAAAGCTCTGGCGCGACATCACGCCGCTGCAAGCCCGCGAACGCGTCGCGTTGATCGGTGAAAAGCTTTCGCCGGAGTTCGGCGGCGGGCTTTTTGCCGCCGATGGCAAGGCCCGCTTCATGGCGGACACCCTCGTGGTGCGATTGCAAGATGTGCTGGGCGTCCTCGTGGATTGGATGCGGCAATACGAGTTTGATCCTGCCGACGTTGAACTCGCGTTCGGCCTGCCGGAAAGTCCTTTGCCCGCGTGGAAGATCGAGCTCAAGGACGGACGCACGCTTGCGTTGCGCGGTAAGATTGATCGTGTGGATCTGTTCAAACACGCGGATGGCAGCGCGCAGGCCGTGGTGTTGGATTACAAATCCAGCGGCAAGCAGCTTGATAAAACTTTGCTGGAACACGGGCTGCAACTTCAGTTGCTTTCCTACCTCGGCGTGCTGCGGCGCGTGGCGGGGTTAGAGAAACACTTTGACGTGAAAGACATTTCCCCGGCGGGCGTGTTCTTCATTCCGCTCCGTGGCAAACCTTCCTCTGGAGTTCGTGGCGACATTCTCGAAACAACCACTGCCGATAGCGCTGCGTTCCAACATTCGGGCCGATTCGATGTGGCGGCGTTGCCACAACTCGATAATCGCGGGGAGAAGAAAGGCACGCAGTTCAAATACAAGTTCAACGTCGGCGGTGAGTTGAGCAAAGCCGGCAACGATGCCTTGCCAACGAACGATTTCACAGCGCTGCTGGACAAGATCGAGAGCGACTTGCGGCGTCACGGAGACAGCATCTTCGACGGAGAAGCCGCTGCGCGCCCATTTCGCAAAGGCAAGCTGATCGCCTGCACCTACTGCGAATTCAAAACCGTGTGTCGTTTTGATTCGTGGGTGAATCCATTCAACGTGCTGAAAAAACCAGAAACCACCAAATGAGCGCACTCACCCCATCCCAACAAGACGCGCTCAAAGCAAAAGGCAACGTCCTCGTGATGGCGGGCGCCGGCACAGGCAAGACCAAGACGCTCGTTGAACGTTGCTGCGCTCTGCTGGAAGGTGGTTGCGCGCTGGATGAACTCCTGATGGTCACATTCACGGAAGCCGCCGCTGCGGAAATGCGGCATCGCATCCATCTCCGGCTCGCCAGTCGGCGCGATGAGCTGGCTGCCACTGACCCAAAAACAGCCCAGCATCTCGACGAGCAACTCGCGTTGCTCGACACGGCGGACATCTCCACGATCCATGGCTTTTGCCTCAAACTCATCCGCGAACATTTTCATCACGAGCGGTTGCAGCTTGATCCTGAGTTCTCCGTTTTTTCGGATGCGCAGATTCATCAGATCAAACACGAGACGCTTGATGCGTTGCTCGAATCGCATTACGAAGGAGACACCGAAGAAGCCATAGCCTTCCGGGATTTTGTCACGGTTCGCGCTCGCGGCGACGAGGATCGAGTGCGTGAACTCATCTGGCGATTGCATCGCTACTCGCAATCGCTCGCCGCACCAGAAGGCTGGGTGGAGGCGCAGCTTGCGAGCTTTAACGGGGCTGAACCCACGTTGTGGCGCTCATGGTTTGCGGAATCGTTTGCCGAATGTCGTGTCCGTTGGGTGGCGCGGTTCACGCCGTTTGCGTTCTCGAAGAATGTCGAACTCTGCCTTGCAGCCCTTGGCACGTTGCCCGCTAAACCTGCGGTGGAACAAATCACCGAAGCGCTCGTGGCCATCGCGGAAGCGTTCAAAGCGAAATGGCCTCACGGTCACGCTGGCAAAGTGCGCGATGTCCTCGATGATTGCTTCTCTGAAGCGGAATTTCTCCACTCACTCACTCCCACCGCCGATGGCGTTGATCCGCTCGCTCAAGATTGGGAATGGACGCGGCATCAGATGCTGACCCTGCTGGGATTGACGCGCGACTTCAGCGCGGCCTTCGCACAGGCCAAGCGCGAAGCCGCTGGCGTGGATTTTTCTGACCTCGAACAGTTCGCTCTGCGATTGCTTTGGGATGCAAACACGGAATCGCCCACAGCCATCGCGCTCGGTTGGCGCGCGCGGCTCACGCATGTTTTCGTGGACGAGTATCAGGACATCAACGCGGCGCAGGACACGATTCTCCGGGCCATCAGCCGCGATGGTGCGGACGCGAACCGCTTCCTCGTAGGCGATGTGAAGCAAAGCATCTATCGCTTCCGCCTTGCTGATCCGACTATCTTTCAAGCTTACAAACGAGCGTGGTCAATGGCGGAGGAGGGTAGGGCGCGTCACTCCGTGCCCGCCGAGCTTGGTCAGACAGACGGCGGCGCGCACGGAGTGACGCGCCCTACCAGCCCAAGTCAGACGATTGCACTTTCCGATAATTTCCGTAGTCGTGCCGCGTTGCTGGATTTCATCAATCCATTTTTCGCGTCGCTGATGCGGGAAGAGATCGGTGGCGTGAGCTATGACGAGGCGGCGGAATTGAAATTTGGCGTCCCGGAGAAGCGCGAGTCGTTGAGCCGCAAATCAGGTGACGAACCCGCTGTTGAATTTCATCTGCGCTTGAAAGATGGCAATGAGGACGACGGTGCGGGCGACGACAATCTTGGCGGGGGCGAGACCGCTGCAAACGAACTCGTCATACTTGAAGCCACAGAGAAAGAGGCGCGGATGGTGGCGTTGCGATTGCGCGAGTTGCGCGATCTGAAATTCCAAGTGTGGGGTGGCGACGCATTCCGTGATGTTGAGTGGCGTGACATGGTGGTGCTGTTGCGCTCGCCATCGAACAAGGTGGAGAGTTTCGCCAAGGAGTTCAGTCGCGCGGGAGTTCCGTTGCACGCGGCGCGCGGCGGGTTCTACGACACCACCGAAGTCAGCGATCTTCTGAGTCTGCTGCAACTGCTGGACAATCCTTTGCAAGACGTTCCTCTGCTGGCGGT
>CAMCWI010000173.1 GCA_945882065.1 Akkermansia muciniphila | reverse complement strand
GTGGGCGGGACGAACCATTCCGCCTGAACTCCTGCTGGCCGTGGAAGCCAAACTTCGCACCGATCAATGGAGTCCAGAGCAGATCAGCGGCACGTTCCGCAAACAGGGCATTGGCAACGTCAGCCATGAATCCATCTATCAATACATCTACCGGGACAAACGAGCCGGAGGCAAGCTCCACACCCACTTGCGACATCGCTGCAAATCCTATCGCAAACGCGGACTGGGCCGTGAACGGCGCGGGCGGATCAAGGATCAGGTGATGATTGATGAACGTCCTGCCGTGGTGGCTGAACGGTCACGAATCGGAGATTGGGAAATGGATACCGTCATCGGAAGCCTCGGCGGCAGCGTGCTGGTGACGATGGTGGAGCGCAAGAGTCGTTACACCGTGATCGCCTTGGTGGACAGTAGAGAATCCGCCGTCGTCACCCAAGGGATGCTCCACTCCATGCGCCCCTGCCGGGATAAGGTGGAGACGATGACCTTCGACAACGGCAAAGAGTTCGCCCGCCACGCCCACCTGGCCGAACAACTCCAAGCCAAAGCCTACTTCGCTCATCCCTACCATTCTTGGGAACGCGGCCTCAACGAAAACACCAACGGACTGATCCGCCAATACTTCCCCAAAGGCAGCGACTTTTCAAAACTCACACCCAAAGAAGTCCAACGCGTCGAAACCTTGCTCAACTCACGTCCCAGAAAATGCCTTGCCTACCAAACCCCTCATGACATCTTTCACCCACCCGACCCCCTTGCGCTAGCCGCTTGAATCCGCCGATTCAAAGGATTCTTCAGTCCAGAATTTCTCTATCCCCCCTCGCCCATGCATGAGCAAATCACTTCAGAGTTTTCAGGTAGGAGAACAGATCGGTTACCTCCTCCGGTTTCAGGGCTTCCAACGAGCCTTCCGGCATCATGCTCGTCCTGGTGAACCGCGACCGGATCACGCTGTTGCGATCCACCCGCAAATCCGTTGTGTTGGGCCGACGCAAGATGAACGCGTCCTTGTCCTCTGAAATCAACCGGCCATCCATTACGTCGCCGTCCTTCAACTCGATGCGGAACACCCGGTAGCCCGTCTCCATCTGGGCGTTGGGCGTGATAATGTTTCGTAACAAAGACTCCAGGCCCATCGCCCTGCCCCGCTCAATACCGGCCCGATCTGACCGCCCTGTGATCCGACCGAATGGCAAACCTGACACATCGCGGTGAACAGCACCTTGCCCTTGGTCGCATCTCCCGGTTTTTCGGCAAGCGTTCGGAATTTGGTGAACTTGCCGGCAAGCTCAGCCGACTGCGAAGCAGTCATCAGAGCCGGAAAATCCTGTGTCTTCTTGACCCGGTCACCGTTGCGCAGATTGCCCCACTTCGCTCCGGAAAAGTAATGAACCAAGCCCTCCGCGTTGTCGCCTTCGTAACTCCGGTCAAATTCGGCGCGAATCTCCTCGGCGGAACGCACGCGGCTCCAAACACGGAAACGGAATTCGCTCAGGTATGGCGGAGATACTAACGAATCCGAAGGCTCACGCCCAATACCTCATTCGAGGTATCGCGTGCCGCTTGACCCTGTGAAAATGATGCTTGAAGATTGTCCCAGTGAACACACCCAGCAATCGATTTGCCGCAACCGTTTGCAGACTTATCAGGAAATCCGGATATTTTCTGCTCGGGTTTTGCCTCGTCGTGCCATGCATCGGGGCAGAAAAAAATTCCGCCTCAGACGCCGGGAGCCGAAATGTGAGTTATTACCGCGAGATTCGCCCGATCCTCCAATCCAACTGCCAGGGCTGTCATCAACCATCCAAACCCAAGGGTGGCTACGAGATGACGGTTTTCCATAAGCTTCTCGCGGGTGGCGAAACGGAAGGGGTTGCCATTGTCCCCACGCATCCGGACAAAAGCGCGATCGTGAAAATGGTCACGCCCGAAAATGGCGAGGCCAGCATGCCTAAAGGTAAACCGCCGTTGCAGGCTTGGGAAATTGCCTTGATCCGCGCTTGGATCGCGCAAGGAGCGCAAGACGACACTCCTCCAGACGCCAAAAAGCATTTCGATGCAGAGCATCCGCCGTTGTACTCACGCCCGCCTGTGATCACCTCATTGGATTATTCTCCCGACGGAACGCTGTTGGCGGTGGCGGGTTTTCATGAAGTGCTCCTGTATGAAACGGAAACCCTCAAACTGGCCTCGCGCTTGATCGGGCTCTCGGAGCGCGTGCAGTCGTTGCGATTCTCGCCAGATGGACAATGGCTCGCAGTCGCGGGCGGCGATCCTGCGCGCTTGGGTGAAGTTCAGGTCTGGGATGTCCCCAAACGCAAGCTCGTGGTCTCCGCGCCTATCACTTTCGACACGCTTTACGGCGTGAGCTGGTCGCCTGACAGCAAGCTCATCGCGTTCGGCTGCCCCGACAACACGGTGCGCGCCATCGAAGCATCCTCGGGTAAGCAAGTCATGCAGATGGGTTCACACAGCGATTGGGCGTTGAGCACGACCTTTTCGATCAAGGGCGATCACGTGATCTCAGGCGGACGCGACATGAGCGTGAAGTTGACGGAAGTCGCTGAACAACGTTTCGTGGACAACGTCACTTCGATCACGCCGGGTGCGCTCAAAGGCGGAGTGATGGCACTGGCCACGCATCCCAAGTTTGAAGAAATCGTCGCCGCCGGTTCAGATGGCTTGCCTAAGGTCTATCGGATTTTCCGCGAAGTGAAACGCGAGATCGGTGACGACGCGCAATTCATCGCCGATCTTTTCCCGACGACGGGCCGCGTGTTCAGCGTGCGATTCAGTCCCGACGGCAGACGCATCGCGTACGGTGGCGGTCTAGATCGCTCAGGGGAACTGGTCGTGTGCAGCTACGATTTCACGAACGACGTGCCGAAGTCGTTGCGCGATCTCATGGGCAAAGTTCCCAAACAACGAAAGCCCGAGGAGCAAAAGCAACTCGATGACTACAAGAAGCAGGGCATCCACGAAATCGCGCGCGCGGCGGTCACGAACTCGGAAATCTATTCCGTAGCGTTCAGCCCGGACGGAGCGAAGATCGTGGCGGGCGGATCGGACGGAATGGTGCGCATTTTCAACGCGACGAACGGAGCAATCGTCCAGCAGTTTGTTTCCGTGCCGATCACGAAAGGAACAATCGTCGCCGCCAAACCCGCCTGGGCTTCAAGTTCAATCAATACTGTCGAACAGCCTTTCACACCGGAATCATTGCCTGAAGGGGCGAAGGTGGTTTCTTTGTCTTTGCAGCCAGCAAAGATCAATCTCACGAGGGCGAACGATTACGCACAACTGCTCGTCACCGCGCGGCTCGAATCCGGCGACACCGTGGACGTGACGCGCATGGTCAAGTTCACCATCAAAGCCGAGGCCGCAGAGATTTCGCCGCGCGGCATTTTACGTCCGCTGAAGAACGGCAGCACCAAGCTCACCGCCACGTTAGAAAACAAATCCGCCCAAGCTCCGGTGGAAATCTCCGGGCAATCAAAAGGCTTTGAGGCCGACTTCATCCGCGATGTGAATCCGGTCATCGCCAAGCTGGGTTGCAGCGCGGGCTCCTGTCACGGCGCGAAGGACGGCAAGGCCGGATTCAAACTCTCGCTCCGTGGTTACGATCCAGAAACCGATCTGCGCGCGTTGACCGACGATCTTGCGTCGCGCCGCGTCAATCTCGCGTCGCCGGACGACAGCTTGATGTTGTTGAAAGCTGTCGCTGAAGTTCCGCATGAAGGCGGTCGCCGGACAACAGTGGACAGCAAGTATTACCAGATTCTTCGCCGCTGGATCGCGGACGGTGCAACGCTGGACATGAAATCGCCGCGCGTGATCAAGATTGAAATCTTCCCGCAAGACCCGGTTGTGCAAAAGATCGGATCGCGCCAGCAGATGCGTGTGGTGGCGAGTTACGCGGACGGCGCGACGCGTGATGTCACGGCGGAATCGTTTGTCGAAAGCGGCAATGGCGATGTGGCCGCGATTGATGCGTCAGGACTCGTGACCACCTTGCGTCGCGGTGAAGCACCGGTGCTTGCGCGTTACGAGGGCAGCTACGCCGCCACAACCATCACAGTGATGGGCGACCGATCGGGCTTCGTCTGGAAAGAACCTGCGTCGTGGGGAAAGATTGACGAACTCGTCGCCGCCAAGTGGAAGCGCATGAAAATTGAGCCTTCGGAACTTTGCACCGAACTCGAATTCATCCGGAGGGTGTATCTGGACCTGACCGGCTTGCCGCCGTCGCCGCAGGAGATTCAGGATTTTCTCGCAGACAAGCGCGAGACGCGTGCCAAGCGTGACGCGCTCGTGGACCGGCTGATCGGCAGCCCTGAGTATGTGGATTTCTGGTCGAACAAATGGGCCGACCTGCTGCAATGCAACAGCAAGTTCCTCGGCAATGAAGGCGCGGAAGCACTGCGGGATTGGATCCGCAGCGAAGTGGCGACGAACACGCCTTACGATCAGTTCACGCGGAAAATTCTCACCGCCTCGGGATCGAATCGCGAGAATCCCGCTGCGAGTTATTGGAAGATTTTGCGCACGCCGACCGATGCGATGGAGAACACCACGCACCTGTTCCTCGCCACGCGGTTCAATTGCAACAAATGCCACGACCACCCGTTCGAGCGCTGGACGCAGGATCAGTATTACAATCTGGCCGCTTCGTTCGCGCAGGTCACGTTGAAGAAAGACCCGCAGAGCGAAAAGAAAAAAATAGGCGGCACGGCAGTTGAAGATGCCAAGCCGCTTTATGAAATCGTCGAGGACGCAGAAAAGGGCGACTTGAAACACGATCGCACCGGGAAGATTTCACCGCCGGGCTTCCCTTATGTGGCGAAGCACGAGACGAAGGAAAAGGCCACGCGTCGCGAGCAACTGGCGGCCTGGATCAGTTCGCCGGACAACCGCTACTTCGCTTCAAGCTACGCGAACCGCCTCTGGGGTTATCTCACCGGGGCTGGCATCATCGAACCGCTCGACGACATCCGCGCCGGAAATCCGCCGCGCAACCCTGCCCTGCTGGATCATCTCACGCGCGAATTCATCGAGAGCAAATTCAACGCACGTCACCTGATGCAACTCATCTGCAAATCGCGCACGTATCAGCTTTCGATCAAGCCGAACAAGTGGAACGAGGATGATCACGTGAATCATTCGCACGCCTTGGCGCGTCGGTTGCCGGCGGAAACCCTTTTCGATGCGGTGTTCAAGGTGACTGGCAGCACGCCGAACTTTCCCGGCGCAAAGCCCGGCCAACGCGCCACGCAATTGGCCGATTCCGCCACGGACACCAGCAGCGGTCTACTCGCCACGCTCGGTCGCCCCGCCCGCCAGAGTTCTTGCGAGTGTGAACGCAGCAGCGAACTTGGCCTCGGTTCAATCATGGCATTGTTGAGTGGACCGACTGTCTCGGTCGCCATCAACGAGCCGACGAATACGCTCGCGGCTTTGGAAGCATCTGAAAAGGACGACCGCAAACTGGTCAGCGAAGTTTTCATGCGCGTCGTCAACCGGCCTGCCACCGAACCGGAAATCAAGAGTGCGCTCGCTTTGTTTTCCGACGTCGGCAACGACAATTCCAGCATCACCAACGAGCTGGCGGACCTGGAAGTGAAACTCGCGCCGAAGATCGTGGAACTTCAAAAGCAGCGTGAGGAAGCCATCGCCAAATCCAAGGACAACCTCGGCACGTATGACGACATGACAAAAACTCTGCGCGAAGAGCTTGAGAAGCGGCGGGAATCAGAAATCAAGCTGACCAAGGCGCAGTTGAAGGAATATGAAAGGTTGCTTCCCGGGCAGGCGGGATTTGCGGAAATAAAATTCCTACCTTTGGATGGGAAGACTGTCTGGTCGCCGGTTAGCGTAAAGAATGTGACCGCCACACGCAAAGTAGACATCAAACAACTCCCCGATGGTTCGATCTTGTCATCAGGCAAAAAGACCGTCTCCGATTATGAGGTCATCGCAAAGACTGGCTTGGAAAAAATCACCGGCGTGATGCTTGAAGTATTGCCGCATGAGAGCCTGCCGCGATTCGGGCCGGGCCGGAAAGAGGATGGAAACTTTGTCTTGAGCGAGTTTGAGCTGCGCTGGGGCGAAGGCACGAACAACGTTGACCAGCAGGTGAAATTTGCCGAGGCGCGTGCAGACTATTCGCAACCCGATTATCCGGCGGCGAGCGCGATTGATGGAAAGGCAACTGAAGGTCAAAACGGTTGGGCGGTCAAAGGTGCGCCAGCCGGGGCGTTGCGTCACACGGCCACGTTCAAGATCGAATCGCCCATCGCTAGCACCAACGGGATCAAACTTCATTTCACCTTGAAGCAAAGTTTCAGCCCCGAGCATCTCATCGGACGCTTCCGACTTTTTGTCACAACGAATGATAACGCGCTCGACTTCGGTCTGCCCGAAGCAGTTGTTCAGGCCGTGAAGTCGCCCGCCGGAGAGCGCACGCCCGAACAGTCTTCGGCCATTCTGGATTATTTTCGTTACACGGACACCGAGTTCTGGAAACGCAAACAGGCCGTGGTGGATATATCTGCGCCGCAGAAGACCGATCCCAAACTGACGGAATTGAAAAAGGCTCTCACCGATGCCGAAATGCCGGTGAAGCTTGATCCCTATCTGGTCCAATTGCGGGAAGACGCGAAGGCATCTGGCAAACAAAACGAAAACAAACGTCTCACTGTCGTGCAAGATTTGACTTGGGCATTAATCAACAGCCCCGGATTTTTGTTCAACCATTGATTCCAATTCCGAAAACCCCATCCCTAAAACTTTATGATCAAAATATCTGGCGGCATGTGCAGCGACCTTTGTGATCCGCAAATGAAAATGACCCGGCGTGACCTGCTCCGCGTCGGCGGCGCGGGAATGCTCGGGCTTTCGCTCGGATCATTGTTCAAGCTGCAATCATTCGCGAGCGAAGCAGGCAAGCGCTCCGGCGGACCTGGTTGGGGTGCGGCCAAAAACGTCGTCATGATTTATCTGCAAGGCGGGCCGAGCCACATTGACCTTTGGGATCCGAAAGAAAATCAGCCAGACAACATCCGCAGTGCCTTCAATACCATCCCGACAAAAATTCCAGGAATCCACTTCACGGAAATCCTCCCGGAACTCGCGAAGGTGAACGACAAGTTCACTATGATCCGTTCGATGAGCTACACGCCCAACGGATTGTTCAATCACACCGCCGCCATCTATCAAATCATGACCGGCTACACGACCGACAAGGTCAGCCCATCCGGTCAACTCGAGCCGCCCGACGCGAAAGATTTTCCAAACTTCGGCTCGAACATCGTCCGGTTGCGCCCGATGGAAGAACCAATGCTGCCGTTCGTAATGCTGCCTCGCCCATTGCAGGAATCCAACGTCGTCGGCAAAGGCGGCACGGCTGGATTCCTCGGCAAGGCTTACGATCCTTACACGCTGTTCCCGGACGGAGACGACATGGATCTCAAAAAGATGGATCGCATCCGCACCGACGATCTGAAGCTGCCGCCGGAAGTTTTCGCGCTGCGCCTCCAACGTCGGGCCAAGTTGCGCCAAGCCATCGAACAAGCAATGCCGGACATTGACAAGGCCGTGGCGAATTACAACCTCGACGACTATTACCAACGCGCGTTGAACCTCATTGTCTCCGGTCGTGCGCGCGCCGCATTCGATCTCACTCAGGAATCCGAACAGATGCGCGACCGCTACGGACGGAATACGTTCGGACAAAGCTGCCTGCTCGCGCGGCGGTTGATTGAAGCCGGCACGCGCGTCGTAGAAGTCATCTGGCCGAAGGTGGCGAACTCGGACAATCATTCTTGGGATCAACATGTGGATCTGACCAAGCGCATGAAAAGTCAATCCGGCCCGATGTTGGATGCGGGATTATCCACATTCATCGCCGACATGGATGAACGCGGGTTGCTCAAGGACACGCTCGTTGTGGCAATCGGCGAATTCGGTCGTAGCCCGCAAAAAGGCGTGAGCACTTCCGGCAACAGCAACAGCGCGGACGGTCGCGATCATTGGCCTTATTGCTATACATCCATCGTCGCTGGCGCGGGAATCAAACGCGGCTACGTCCACGGCAAGTCGGACAAGACGGGCAGCAGCCCGACCGAAGACCCCGTCCACCCGACCGAACTGCTCGCCACCATGTATCACGCCTTCGGCATAGACCCGGAAACCATCGTTTACAACCACCTCAACCAACCGCGGGAACTCGTCAAAGCGAAAGCGGTGACGAAGTTGTTTGCATGAGGTGTGCTAGAAATTTGACAACCCCATGAAACACCCCATCACCCGCCG
>CAMCWI010000172.1 GCA_945882065.1 Akkermansia muciniphila | reverse complement strand
CGCGCGTTTCGCCCAACGCAGTTTTGCCGGCCCTGAGCGGGGATTAGAGTTTCGCTCCTCCGGAGTTGGACGCACCACCTCCTGTGCGATCTCGGAATAAAGTCCGTCGCGGACTCCCGCCTCGAACGCTTTCTTCACGCGACGATCTTCACCGGAATGAAACGTCAACACGGCCACGCGTCCGCCGGGGTTCAGGCATTGCGGGAGATTGCGCAAAAACGTTTCGAGTGCGGAGAACTCGTCGTTGACGGCGATGCGCAACGTCTGGAACACGCGACGCACCGACATGTTGACGTCGTCCTTGCTCAATCGCGGCAACGCTTTCTTGATGGCGTCGCTCAAAGCGCGAGTGGTGGCAAAATGTTTTCCTGCCAGCAACGGCGCGAGCGTGGCGGCGTGTGGCTCATCCGAGTTTGCGCCCAGCAGACTGACAAGCGCATCGGGTTTTATTTTTTGCAGGAAGTCGGAGGCGGGTTGGCCTCGCTGCGGATTCATCCGCATGTCGAGCGGACCGTCGAGCTTCACGGAGAATCCGCGCGATGGATCGTCAATCTGCATGGAGGAAACTCCAAGATCGGCGAGGAGGATGTCCGCGCCGGAGAGTTCCGCCTGCGCGAGCGCTTGCGGCAGTCCGGCGAAATTACTCCGATGCGTCGTGAACACCTCCGCACCCAAACCCAGTGCCCGCAACCGAGCTTCCGTCTTCGGCAATTCAATCGGATCAGCATCCAGACCCAGCAATCTTCCGCCCGGCAAGAGGCGCGGCAATATTTCCTGCGTGTGTCCGCCGTAACCAAGCGTGCAATCCACCGCGACCTCGCCAGGCTTCGGCGCGAGCACGTCGAGAATTTCGTTCACCATGATGGAGCGATGCGTCCCGGCGGGAGTTTTCCCCGACGCGATGACTTTGGCGACAGTCTCGCGATAACGCTCCGGCGCCAGCTCCTTGTATTTCTCCTCGAACTTGCGTGGATTCTTCCCACTGTAGCGCGGGCGGCGGCGGTGCGGTGTGGTTGTCAGGTCGTGCGGTGGAATGGGTGTCGAGTCTTCGCTCATCTCGACTGGAAGGATGCAGGAAATTATTTCTGGGCGCGAGATGGAATCGCGCTGTTCAATGAGAAATGCGAATCTTGGCCATTGCCCCCCGAAGTTGCGCCTGGGGGTAATCAGAACGCTACGATCACGCGGCAGCGGTATGAATCGCCACTGCTGCGGCCTGAAGGTGGTGCTCCGGAGCAAGTGTCAAGATGCACCCTCCCAATAAACCACCCCAAATAAACCATTGCCACCGGACACTTCTTTGATACTCTTTGCGCTCCCTTCGTCGGGTTACTGACAGTGGGAAAACGGCTCTTCGCCTCCGTGTGGGGGCGGTGAAATCGAGCCATAACAACATCGAAATCAATCCCGAATTCCGCGGGATGCCCTGAATCAGGGTTTTAACCAAAAGGAAACATGTTAAGCATCGGCGTAAAAGAATTGTTGGAAGCAGGCGTACACTTCGGTCACCAGACCAAGCGTTGGAATCCCAAGATGAAGCCCTTCATCTATGACGCGCGCAATGGCATTCATATCATTGACCTCAGCAAGTCCCTCGCGCAGCTCGAAATCGCGTGCGAGTTCCTCGCCAAGACGGTAACCAAGGGCGGAAAAGTGCTGTTCGTCGGCACCAAGAAACAGGCCCAGCAAGCTGTGAAGGAAACCGCGAAGGAATGTAATCAATACTTCGTCGTGGAACGCTGGCTCGGCGGCACGCTCACCAATTTTGCGACCGTTAAAAAATCCCTCGCCCGTTTGCGAGAGATCGAGAAGATGGATGCCGATGGATCCATCAACAATTACGTGAAGCAGGAACAAGCGGTCATCCACCGCGAATCCGCCCGACTCATAAAGTATTTCGACGGCATCCGCACATTGGATAAAAACCCCGCCTGTATGTTCGTCGTGGACGTGAAGCGCGAGCATAACGCCGTAGCTGAAGCCCGCAAGCTCGGCATCCCGATTGTCGCCATCACGGACACCAACGCAGACCCTGATCTCGTGGATTATCCGATCCCGGCCAACGACGACGCAATCCGTTCGGTGCGCATGATCCTCGCCACAGTCTGCCAAGTCATCACCCGCGCGCAGGCCGAATTTGAATCGAAGGCCAGCCGCCGTAAAACTTCGGAAGAAGGCCAGGCAACTGAAGCCGCGCCCGTCGTCGCTGAAGTGGCTCCGGTCGCCTGATGATTTTCGGGAAACGCGGCGGGGCAGTTGAAGAACACCGCCGCCGTTTTCTGGGATTCTTCGAATGGCTTCGGCCATCAACCCTCAACCTGTAACTATCAACTAAAACTTTATGGCTGAAATCACTGCTGCCAACGTCGGCAAACTCCGTGAGATGACCGGCGTCGGAATGATGGAATGTAAGAAAGCGCTCGTGGAAGCCCAGGGCGACATGGACAAGGCTATGGACAATCTCCGCAAGTCCGGCGCGGCCAGCGCTGCGAAAAAATCCCTCCGCGATGCCCGCGAAGGCGTCATCGCCCAGCACATCACGCCCGGCGGAAAATCCGGCGTACTCGTGGAAATCAATTGCGAAACCGACTTCGTCGCCCGCAACGAAGGCTTTCGCGCGTTCTGCGACGACATCGCCAAGAAGGTCGCCGCAAATCCCGCTATTGACCTCGAAGCCGATCGTCAGGCTGCCGTCGCCAAGATCGGCGAGAACATCAAGATCACCCGCAATGCTCGTTTGGAGGTCAGCGGCAACGGACTCGTCGCCGCCTACATCCACACCGGTGCGAAAGTCGGCGTGCTAGTCGAAGTTGGCGCAGGCAAAGCCGAAACCACGAACCGCGATGAGTTCAAGCAACTCGTTCGCGACATCACCTTGCAGATCGCTGCTGGACATCCTCACGCCGTCTCCCGCGAACAAGTCGCTCCGGAAATCGTCGCCAAGGAACGCGAGATCGCCGCGCAATCGGATCGTCTCAAGGACAAACCTGCTCAAGCGATGGAAAAAATCCTCGCGGGCGTGTTGGATAAATTCTTCCAGACCTACTGCCTCGTGGATCAAGGTTTCGTGAAGCGCAATTCCGAGATCAGCGTGAAGGATCACGTCGCCGAAGTCGGCAAACAACTCGGTGACGAAATCGTCATCCGCAGCTTTGTCCGCTTCCAAGTTGGTGAAGCTTCTGCGTAAGCGAAAAGAAATTCAAAGCACGAAGGGCGTCCGCAAGGACGCCCTTTTGTTTGGCTGTCGCTGGAGAATTAAGATGGGGGAAAGTTGAGCCATCCCCAGCGCGCTCAAAAAAAGATGTTGAAGCCACCACAGTCCAGACGCTTCACGCGGCCTGCCAGATGTTAGCGAGCTACTGCGGCTAACTTCTCTTGGATTCTCCCCATGTTCGCCTCGATGCGCTCGACGTACCAGTTCCTGCCGGTGGGAAAGGGCTGGTTGAGGAAGCGGTGCAGGCTGGCAAAGTCGCGATCGAGTTTGGGTTGGACGTAATCGCGCCAAAAGGCGGGCGTGCGCTGCATCAGATCAGTCGCGCCGCCGAACTTGGTGATGAAATCCGTGTGACCGCGATCATGGCGCGCGGCTTCCCGAAATTCATCGTAGAGGACTGGAAGTTTTTCCACATAATCTTCCGCCGCCATCTGGCCGAGCAAATCCGCTGTGCCGAGCGCGAAGCCGACCACGCGCTCAGCATCGCTCTCGAAGGCGATGCTTTCGAGAAAGGCGTCAATGCCGGTGCAACGGATCATGTTTTGCACGGCGCGGATGTCGGCTTCGGAAAAACCTTTGTCAGTGAGAAGTTGGTGGGCGAACTCCACACTGCGAAACACATGCGTGGCGGTATATTTCGCACCTGTGCCGGGCGAGGCGTCATCGCGGCGTTTCAGATAACCGGTGTCGTGCAGAAGAATCCCGACAAGACCGAGTTCAAACTGATGCGGCGAAAGCTGAGGTAGCACTCCCACAACGTGACGACAGCAGAGCAGGCGCGCCATGCAGAGCGTGCCTTGCAACGTGTGTTCAAAATCATGGTAGCGCGCATCAATCGGCTGATAGTCGGCGAACCGCCCGGCGAAACAATCCTCTGCCCAGCCGAAGACGCGTGCGACGAAGTCGTGGTCTCCTTGGGGGAACATCGTGAGATAAGCCGCTTGAACGTCGGCTTTCACAGCAGTCGGATTGTTTGTGGCGACCTGTGGAAACATCGCGGCGACAATAACGCGCGTCTGAGTTGTTTGCACGAAAAAGTTGTTGCAGGAATATAATCTTTCAGCCGTGCGGAAATCCGCTTAACTCTGCGTCATGCAGAAAACATTGCTGACGTTCGTGGACGACATGTACGAAGATTTGGAACTCTGGTATCCGAAACTCCGGTGTGAGGAGGCAGGCTACGCCATGCGCGTCGCCGCGCCGGAAATTAAGACCTACAAGGGCAAGCACGGTTACCCCGCTAAGTCCGACCTGCTGCTCAAGGACGCGAACAGCCAGGATTTCTGCGGCCTGCTCGTCCCGGGAGGTTTCATGCCGGACAAACTGCGCCGCGACCCGAAGGTGCTTTCGCTCACGCGCGAATTCTTTGAGCAGGGCAAACTCGTCGCATTCATCTGTCACGGCGGATGGATTCCCATCTCAGCGAAAATATTGAAAGGCAAACGCGTTACTGGCTCGCTTGGCATCAAGGATGACTTGGAAAACGCCGGTGGCATCTGGGTGAACGAACCCGTCGTCGTGGATGGCAACTTGATCTCTAGCCGCACGCCGCTTGATCTCGCGCCGTTCGGCAAGGCAATGGTGGACTTCCTCGACCGCAACGTCCGCTGACAAAAACTGAGCCACAGATGGACACAGACACCGACAAAGCCAAATGCTTGACGCGAATTCCGCTAATTAGCGCAAATTCCAGACGACTTGTTTCAATTCGCGAAAATTCGCGGAATTCGCGTCAAAGATTTTTCGTCCGTGTTTATCCGTGTTTTATCTGTGGCTAAAAAATCTTAACCCTGCTCGCATGGCTCACTCCCGCTCCACCGAATCCACCTTCTCCGCACGCAAACGCTCCACGTCGGATGTGCTGCGTCGTGTCGCGGTTTTTCTGCGGCCTTATCCGTGGCTGGCTATCGGCACGGTGGCGGCAGCAGTCCTCTCACTGCTGGCGTCGTTCGCGTTTCCCAAGCTGACGCAATTCGCCATTGATGACGTCATCGGCAAGTCGCAGGGCGAGTTGCTTGCGCCTGCGATGATCGGTTTGCTCATAGCTTTTTTCCTGCGCGATGCATTCAGCGCGTTGCGTGTGCTGGTCAACAATCAACTCGAACAAAGTGTCATCTACGACATGCGATGCGCCGTCTATGCGCGGTTGCAACGATTGCCCGTCGGTTACTTTGATCAGCGGGCTTCGGGTGATTTGCTCACACGCGTGATCGAAGACGTGAACGCCGTCGAGCGCGTGTTGATTGACGGCCTTGAGCAAGGCGTGGTCGCCATCCTCAGCGTGATCGGCGTGGCGGCGTTTTTGTTTCACATGAACGCAACGCTGGCGTTGGTAGCGATGTCGCCAATTCCAGTGCTGGCGGGTGGCGCGATGTGGTACACGCTCACAGCACACCGGCGGTATCGCAAACAACGCGAGGCTTCGAGCGCGATGAATGCGTTGCTCATGGACAATCTCCAAGGCGTGCGCCAGATCAAGGCGTTCAGCCGACAGGCGCACGAAGACGAACGTTTCTCGAAACGCGCGGGCGACATGCGCAGCGCGCAACTCAGCATCATGCGCGTGTGGGCGGTGTATGGACCGACGATGGGTTTCGCGGGCGCGGCGGGTTTCGCGCTGGTGTTGTGGGTTGGCGGAAGTCTCGCCATCGCGGGCAAAATGACTTCGGGCGAACTCGTGGGTTTCCTTCTGTTCCTGCACATGTTCTATGCGCCCATCGGTCAACTGCACGGCTTGAACCAGATGATGCAAAGCGCGCGCGTGGCGGGCGAGCGCGTGTTCGACATTCTGGATACCGTCGAGGAGCGGGCTGTCCGCGATGGTGGCGCGGCGCTGCACGAGCCGGTGCGCGGCGAAGTTGTTTTTGAGAACGTCGGCTTCAGTTACGACGTGGCCCCTCACCCGGCCTCCGGCCACCCGCTCCAAAAACCTCGTAGCCGTGGACGTCAGTCCGCGCCATCTGAACCCGAACGCGAACCCGATGATTTGCGCCGACTCACGTCGGCGGCTACGGCTGTGACGCAGCAAGTGCTCAAGAATATTTCCCTCCACGCCAAGCCTGGTCAGATGATCGCGCTCGTCGGGCCGACAGGCGCGGGTAAATCCACCGTCGTCAATCTGCTGCCTGCGTTTTACGAGGCCACCTCTGGCCGTATCGCAATTGATGGTCAGGACATCCGCGATCTTTCACTGGATTCGTTGCGCCGCCACATCGGCGTGGTGAGTCAGGAGCCATTTCTCTTCAACGGCACGATCCGGGAGAACATTCTTTACGGCAAACTTGACGCGACCGACGAGGAACTCATCTCTGCGGCCAAGGCTGCGAACTGCTACGAATTTATTTCGCGCCTGCCGGATGGATTCGATACGTCCGTCGGCGAACGCGGTGTGAAACTCAGCGTTGGCGAGAAGCAACGTGTCAGCATCGCAAGGGCGTTGTTGAAAAATTCGCGCATCCTCATCCTCGACGAGGCCACGGCCAGCGTGGACACGGCGACGGAGCGGTTGATCCAGCAAGCGCTCGAACATTTGATGACCGGGCGCACGAGCTTTGTCATCGCGCATCGCTTGAGCACGATCCGGAAGGCGGATCAGATTCTCGTGCTGCGACAGGGCGAGATTGTGGAACGCGGCACGCACGAGGAGTTGATGCAACGCGGCGAACTCTATGCCAAGCTCGCGCGCATCCAGAACACCTCGACCATTGAGGAAGGTTTTGAGAAGTTGGAAGTTGCAACGTGATTTCGACTAGGAACGGTTTCAAAATGACTTCGGAGTGCGCCCGTCCTCGGGCGCAGCAACTTTCAACAGCGAAGTTTGCTGGAAAGAGCGGATAACCCTTTCTCCGGAGGACGTTGCTGTGGCCGAGGACGGCCACACTCCGCTCATTTCAAAATCAAAACGAGGCTGGACAGAAAATTTCGCCCGGAATAGTGTCGCTACACGAGAATAGGTAACCGGAAGAAATCGCCGCCCATTGCCAGTTCGGTCGACTGGAGTCGGCTAATCAAGAAAGGATAAAAATGAAATCGAGAATAGTTGCCGTAGCGGTCATTATATTGGCAGCCAAGGCGGGATTGGCGCAGGTCACCAACTATCCCAAGGCCAAAGTCAGCTTCGATGACTTTAAGGGGCTTGTTGCGGAGGTTGAGACGCATCGGGCAAACCGCTTAGTCGACCTCAACACATTCCTGAAAATGAGCAAAGCCCCGGGAGTCATCATTCTTGATTCTCGTTCGACGTTTCGTTTTGATCGCATCCACATTAAAGGCGCAAGACACCTAGCCTTTACCGACTTTACGCAGGACAATCTGCAGAAAGTCATTCCGTCTTTCGAGACCACGATACTGATTTACTGCAACAACAATTTCGACGGCAACCAGAAGGATTTTGCCTCAAAGGTTGTTGCCATACCACGCCCAAGGCCAGGCAACGCTGCGGCAACGCAATTCGCGTCCCAAGCAAAGCCAATCATGATGGCACTGAATGTTCCCACATACATTAATCTCTATGGGTACGGCTATCACAACGTTTACGAGCTGCACGAACTTGTGAACGTGAACGATCCCAGAATTTTGTTTGAAGGATCCATTGTAGAACAGAAACCAACGCCTCTCGCACCCCCTGTTTCAAAGTGACTTGCAAGCGATGTGGAATCCGTCACAGCAAATACGGAGGGCGAATACGGAGACAGACCAAAGTTAAAACCTTGCCAATGCAGTCGGTCATTCCTAATTTTTCCGCATGGAAACAACGCAGTTGCTCCAATACATCGCAGTCTTGATGCTGTTCGTCCTCGCCGTCGGCGCGACGGGAGGGATGATCGCCTTCTCGATGCTCGTCGGCAAGAAGGGCCGCACCAGCAAGATCAAGGACACGGCTTACGAGTGCGGCATGTTGCCCATCGGCGATGGCAACACGCGCATGTCGGTGAAGTTCTATCTCGTGGCAATGCTGTTCATCCTGTTCGATATCGAAGTGGTGTTCATGTATCCGTGGGCGGTCATCTACAAATCCATGCTGGCTGACCCGGCGACGCGGAACATGATTCTCGGCTCAATGCTTTCATTCCTCGGCATTCTCTTCGTCGGCTACATCTACGCCGTGAAGAAGAAGGCGTTTGATTGGAAGAGTTGAGGTTGAACAGTCCTATCCGTCGTC
>CAMCWI010000171.1 GCA_945882065.1 Akkermansia muciniphila | reverse complement strand
TGCCAGTGCGGATGTGGTGAGGAAGTTTCTTCGGTTCATAGTGTGTGGACACGGTTGTCAGACGATCCATCTAGGTCAAGTCGCAATCGGAAAAGCGCGTGGTATCCGTCATCGAATCCGTGCTGGCGAGCGTGCCGCTGCAGGCATGGGATTGCCGGTGACAAAAGGGAGATCAGCCAGCGGAGCGCCACGCGATGATCACCCCGACGTAAATGCCCATTTGGTGTCATCGCAACTGGCGCGCACTGGGGGTTGCCCGTGCGGCTGCAACGGCGTGGATGCACAGTCGGTAAGGAGCATTCCATCACCCAATGCCACAGTGATTAGTCCGATGACGGGAAATTTCAGTAGTTTATCAGTTCCCTCCCAGCTCCTCGGGCACCCGCCCGCGTGTTCCTGATAACCATAAGGATTTGCTTCCGACTGTAATTTTGGCCTACGATTTGTCAGAATATTGCGTCTAGAAGCTCGAATTATGCGTTGTGTAATACCCAACAGTGCTACTCTCCCCCAGGAGAGGACCGCCAGCATGACTGCGTTGAGTCGCGCGATTTACCAGACAATTGCGATGGCGTTTCTGGCGTTCGGAATACTTTTCGCCAACGTCACATCTTGCGTGGCCGCCGAGGGTAAAACTTTCCGCGCCGGGGCGTCCGTTGTGGACATCACGCCGACAAATTTTCCCGTGCGCGTCAACGCGATGTTCACCGAGCGTTCTGCAAAAGCCGCCACCGATCCGCTTGAGGTCCGCGCGCTCGCGCTGGATGATGGCGAAACGCGGATCGTAATCGCCGTGGTGGACACCTGCATGATGGCGCGCGATTTGATTGATCGCGCGAAGGAGCAGGCGAGTCAGGCCACGGGCATTCCGACGGACAAGATGCTCGTCTCGGCCACGCACACGCATTCCGCGCCTTCCGCAATGGCCTGTCTCGGCAGCCGGTTGGATACGAATTACGCCGTGTTCCTCATCCCGCGAATCGTCGAGGCAATCATCAGCGCGGCAAAAAATCTTCAGCCTGCGCGCATCGGTTGGGGCGCGGTGGATGATTGGGAACACACATTTAACCGCCGCTGGATTCGTCGCCCGGACAAAATGCTCAACGACCCGTTCGGTGATCGCAACGTCCGAGCACACATGCATCCGGGTCACCAGAGTCCGGACGCAGTCGGACCTTCCGGCCCAGTTGATCCAGGCTTGTCCGTGATCTCAGTGCAAACTCCCGATGGCAAACCGCTCGCGCTGCTGGCGAATTATTCGCAGCACTATTATGGATCGCCGCTGTTGTCGGCGGATTATTTTGGCCGCTTCCGTTCCCACATCGCAACGCTCCTAAATGCACCGACCAACAGCGGATCAAATAAATTTGTCGCCATCATGTCGCAAGGCACGAGCGGCGACTTGATGTGGATGGATTACAGCGCGGCTGCCAACAATATCGGCTATGACGCCTACGCAAAAGAGATGGCTGACAAAGTCGCGGGCGTCGTGCGCAACATCCAGTTCCACGACTGGGTGCCGCTCAAAATGGCCGAGCGCACGCTGGCCTTGAATTTCCGCGTGCCGGATGAAGCCCGTCTCGATTGGGCGCGCAAGAAGGTGAAAACATTTGATGGCCGCCTGCCGGGTTCGTCGCCTGAAGTTTATGCGGCGGAGGCTATTTACCTGCATGACCGTCCGCGCACGGAGTTGAAACTTCAGGCACTGCGCATCGGCGATCTGGGCGTTGCGACGATTCCTAACGAAGTCTTCGCCCTCACCGGACTCAAGCTCAAGGCGCAGAGTCCATTCGGGACAACGTTCAACATCGAACTCGCCAACGGCTCTGATGGCTACATTCCGCCGCCTGAGCAACACAAGCTCGGCGGCTACACCACCTGGCCAGCGCGCACCGCAGGGCTGGAAGTTCAAGCCGAGCCGCGCATCGTGGAAACACTTCTCAGTTTGCTCGAAGAAGTTTCCGGCAAACCGCGCCGCGCGATGACGGAGTCTGATGGCCAATTCGCGAAAGCTGTCCTCAACTCGAAACCAATCGCTTATTGGCGGCTCAACGAGAGCATCGTTCCAAGGGCGCGTGATGCGACCGGCAACGGCAATGACGCGAAATACGAGGACGGCGTCGCAGTGTATTTGCCCGGCGCAAGTCGGACCGTTGGATTTCAACCACCCGCGCCCGAAGTCCCAAACACTTTCAGCGGCGAACAGATCAATCGCGCTCCGCACTTCGCCGGTGGACGCGTGCGAACTAAGCTCCCGCAACTCGGCGGCAATTACTCCGTTGAGTTGTGGATGTGGAACGGCCTTAAAAGTGATGTGCGCCCCGTGACTGGCTACTTCGTTTCGCATGGGCGAGATGGCGATTCTACAGCGGCGGGCGATCATCTCGGCATCGGCGGCACGCATTCGCCTGCGTCCACAGGCAAATTGATTTTCTTCAACGGCAACGACCGCAACACGGTTCTCTCCGGCCACACCGATCTTTCGTGGCGCGAATGGCATCATGTTGTGTTCGTTCGCGAAGGCCGGCGGGTAACTGTTTATCTTAACGGCAATCTGACGCCGGAGATTTCGGGTGAAGCGGATGCCACACTTGCGCCGGATGAAAAGTCCTTGTTCCTCGGCGGACGTTGCGACAATTTCGCCAATCTGGAAGGCAAACTCGACGAGGCGGCGGTTTATGATCGGGTGCTGAAACCGGAGGAGATCGCCGCACATTATCACGCCAGTGGTTTTCCAGTGCGCACAAACAAAGTTGCCTTCGTGTCGCCACCCGCTTCTCTGCCACTTTCCCCAGTGGAGTCACTGGCAAAAATTCATGTGCGCAAGGGATTCAAAGTTGAACTTGTCGCCGCAGAACCGTTACTGGAATCGCCCGTGGCGATTGACTGGGACGAGCGCGGACGGCTTTGGGTTGTGGAGATGGCGGATTACCCGCTCGGCATGGATGGCCACGGCAAACCCGGTGGCCGCGTGCGTGTGTTGGAAGACTCAGATGGCGACGGGCGCTACGACAAGAGCACGATCTTCGCCGACGGGCTTTCGTTTCCGAATGGTTTTCTCACTTGGCGAGACGGCATCATCGTCACAGCCGCTCCCGAAATTCTTTTTCTCAAAGACACAGATGGCGACGGCAAGGCCGATGTGCGTGAGGTTTTGTTCAGCGGTTTTCTCGCCGGCAACCAGCAGCTTCGCGTGAATGGTTTGCGCTGGGGAATTGACAACTGGGTTTACTGCTCGAGCGGCGCGCATCACGGCGGATACGGCACTGCGACCAAAATCAAATCGCACCGCAACGGTCAGGAATACGCCATCGGAAGTCGCGACTTCCGTTTTCGTCCCGACACGGGTGATCTCGACGCGCAAAGCGGCCCGTCGCAATTTGGTCGCAACCCCGACGATTGGGGCAACTGGTTTGGCGTGCAGAACTCTTGGCCGCTCTGGCATTACGTGTTGCAGGATCATTACATTCGCCGCAACCCGCATGTGGCGTCGCCAGATCCGGTTCAGCAAGTTGTCAGGCCGATGAACCCGAAGGTCTTTCCCGTGAGTCCGAAAGAGAAGCGGTTTCACAATTTCAATGAGGCGGGGCATTTCACGTCGGCTTGTGCGGCGATGATTTATCGCGACGAACTTCTTTTCGGCGCCGATGCCACGCGACATGCGTTCACCTGCGAGCCGTTTCACAATCTCGTTCAACACAATCTGGTGAGCGACGACGGTGTGAGTTTCAGCGCGCGCCGCGACCACTCAGACGCCACGCCCGACTTTTTCGCGAGTGAAGATCGCTGGTGTCGGCCCGTGATGGCGCGCACCGGCCCCGACGGCGCGCTGTGGGTCGTGGACATGTACCGCTACATGATCGAACACCCCGAATGGTTGCCGCCCGAAGGGAAGGCTGAACTGCTCCCACACTACCGGCTCGGCGAGGAACGCGGCCGCATCTATCGCGTGTCGCCCGTGAGCAAGCCTCCACGCAAAATCAATTCGCTCCAAAAACTTTCATTACCGCAACTTGTCAACACACTCGCGTCACCAAACGGTTGGCAGCGCGACAAAGCGCAAATGATGCTCCTTTGGAAACGCGCGCGCGAGGCCGCTTCACTCGTTGAAAAACTTTATTATACGAGCCAGAATCCACTCGCCCGACTGCATGCGCTCGCCACGCTCGACGGCCTCGATTCGCTCACGCCAACCCTCATTGAGGACGCCCTCGCGGACACACATCCCGGCGTACGCATTCATGCGCTGCGACTCGCCGAATCGCGTGCCACACCCGCCGTCATCGCCGCCGCCGCGAAGCTTGTGGACGATCCCGATGCCAAAGTGCGCCTTCAACTCGCCTGTTCACTCGGCGAGTGGAACGACCCGCGAGCAGGTGTTGCGCTGGGTCGTCTCGCGGTGGCGGACTACAACGACAAATTCATCACGGCTGCGGTCTTGAGTTCTGCATTGCCGCATAATCTTGCGTTGATGGACGCCGCCGTTTCCGCAGGCGGGCCGGTACTCGCTTCGTTATCCGATTCACTGCTCAATTTGGCGCTCGCCACGAATCAGCGAGATTCCATCGCTCGATTGCTCAAGCCCACGCTCACGGCGGCGAAGGGTCAGTTCAGCGCGGCGCAAATGGTTTCATTCAGCCAGTTCCTCGACATCCTCGCGCGGCGAAGAACAAACTGGTATTCCCTCCAGGCCGCGACCGTGGGTGATAAATTGGCGAAACAGCTGAACATGGCGACTGCAATGTTCGACTCCGCGCAACGGCTTGCGTCCGATGCCAGTCAGCCGGTTGAACGGAAAATTTCTGCAGCGGGATTGCTGGTGCGCGATGAAGCTTATCGCGGTGCCGGATTGCCTGTGCTGGCAGCGCTGCTACAACCTCAGACTTCCGGTGACGCACAGCGTTTAGCGATCAAGGAACTGAGCACCAGCGGAGACACAAATGTGCCTGACCTGTTCGTGAAGGCGTGGCCTGCGGTCGGGCCGGAAACCCGGCTCGGTATCCTCGATGGATTCTTGAGTCGCGAACCGTGGTCATTCGATCTGGTGCAAAGGATCGAGAACGGATCGTTCTACGCCAACTCACTCGATGCATTGCGGCGTGGACGGTTGTTGAACCATCCGTCTGGCCGGGTGAAAACACTTGCTAGAAGCGTGCTCAACGTCGGCAAAACTTCGAGTCGCGCTCAGGTGGTGGCGGATTTCCGACCGGCGTTGACTTTGACGGGCGATGTCGCCCGTGGAGCGGCAGTTTTCTCGAAGCTTTGCGTCTCCTGCCACAAACTCGAGAGCGCTGGAAACGACATCGGGCCAAATCTGCAATCCGTTGCGAATCATCCTTCGGAGAAATTGCTCGTGTCCATCCTTGATCCGAACGCGAACATTGAGCCGGGCTACGCCGCCTACACATGTGCTCTGAAGAGCGGCGACGAATTCTACGGCATCATCGCCGCCGAAACGGGCAACAGCGTGATGTTGAAATCTCCAGACGGAAAAACCCACACGCTTCTTCGCGCGGACATCGCAACTCTGCGTTCATCCAATTTATCCCTCATGCCGGAAGGGCTGGAAGCGGGAATGAGCAAACAGGAACTCTCAGACCTGATTCGCTTCCTGCAAACGCCCACGCGCCCTTGAAGGTGATTGCGCGGATTGGAAGTTGATTTTCCGGCATCGGGACTCTTAACTGCGCCAACAGAAATGATCGCCTTGTCACAGGTCAACACGTTCCCCCGCGACGAGTTTATCCGCATCATCGGCCCGGTGTTTGAACACTCGCCATGGATTGCGGCGGCCGCGTGGTCGAAACGTCCGTTCGCCAGCGTCGAACAACTTCATACCGCGCTCTGCAAAACCGTCCAGACCGCCGGTGAGGACAAACAACTGGCGCTCATCCGCGCGCATCCAGATTTGGTCGGCAAGCTAGCGTTGGCGGGGCAACTTACCAAGGCATCCACAGGAGAGCAGACGAGCGCGGGCTTGACTCAATTGTCGCCGCAGGAAGTTGAGTTGTTCCAGACAAACAACGCGGCTTACAAAGCGAAGTTCGGTTTCCCGTTCGTCATCTGCGCGCGGCTCAACAAGAAAGAGGCGATCTTGAACGGATTCAATGTTCGTCTCCAAAATTCCCGTGAGCAGGAGATTCAGGCCGCGCTCACGGAAATATTCAAGATTGCAGAACTGCGGCTTCGAGACTTAACTCAGCCCTGACTTATGCCCGCCAAACTTAGCACGCACGTTCTGGACACCGCGCATGGTTGCCCAGCTTCAGGAATGAAAATCGAACTCTGGTCGCTCGAAGGTGAAGACCGGACGCTCGTCACCACCGCTCGCACCAATACCGATGGTCGCACTGAAACGCCTTTGCTGGCTGCGGATGAAATGAAGGCGGGGCATTACGAGATCGTGTTCTTCGTCGGCGATTACTTTGCGTCCAAGTGGCCGACGTTGCCGAAGATTCGCTTTCTGGATCAAGTGCCGGTGCGATTCGGCATCGCAGACGCGGGCGCGGGCTATCATGTCCCCCTGCTCTGTTCGCCGTGGAGTTACTCGACGTATCGGGGAAGTTGAAGCAAAGAAACTGAAGGAGGAAATCAGGAACTCAAGAAACGGAAAGCAGGCGGGTTTTCTGTTCCTGATTTCCTGAGTTCTTCCTTCTCAAGTCGTCTCTAACAGATGTTTCCGCGCTTTCTCCAATTGCTCCGCGCTGCCGAGCAGCAACACCTGATCGTTCACCTGTAATTCTTCGTCCGGGCTGGGATTCACATTGTTCACGCCGCTCCGTTCGATGGCGACGATGCTCGCGCCGGTGCGGGTACGGAGTTCGAGTTCACGGATCAGCTTTCCAATGGCAGGGGAACCAGCGGTGAGGATGACCGTTTCCAAATCTGCATCGCGCAACAGGGAAGGCTTGGCGATCTGCGCGGTGTCGTGACGCGGCGCGGGTGCTTGGGCAAAGGTTTCCATCAGGGCGACCTGAGCCTTGGCGTAAACCTTGATGAACGAACGCCACAAAAGCCACGCGATGAATCCAGAGATGACGAGCAACACGAGCAACACGTTTAATGGCGGGAGCAGCGTTGAACTCAGCACCAACACAAACAGCCCGAGCGTCACCGTGCCTGCGATAGGAACAACGGCGGCGACCACGGAACGAATGGCAGCGGTGCGTTCGCCAGCGGCTGTTTCCGAAATTTTGGTTTCCGCCAACAACAATCCAAGCGCCTGTAACTTCCGTGCAGTGGCGATGAACATCGGCATGGATAAGACCATCGCCACCAGCCAGAGCGCGGCTTTGAGCCACTGATCACCAAGTTTCAGATCCATCATCCATAACGGCGGACGTTTGCCGACAAACGCAGCGGCGATGAACACAGCGGCGATGAGTGCGGCGTTCAAGATCATTTGCAGAATCCAACGCCGCATCAATTGTGCGGCCAAGTTGGAAGTTTGGCGGCTGCCGATCTGCCCGACCCAACGCGTGTAGAGTTGAAGCGAATTCACGAGCGGTTGCGGGGCTTTGCGGTCAAACCAGCCGACGAGTCCATCCGCGCTCCTGATGAGATAAGGCGTCAGCAACGTCGTGATGACTGAAACAGCAACGGCGATGGGATACAGGAAACTGCTGGTAACTTTCAGAGTCACGCCGAGTGATGCGATGATGAATGAGAATTCACCGATCTGCGCCAGCCCCATGCCGACGCGGAGTGATGTGCGCGTGTCATTGCCTCCGATAAATGCGCCGAACGAACAGGTCAACACCTTGCCCACGATGACGGCGAGGGTAATGACGAGAATCGGTTGCCAATAGACGAGCAGCAGCTTGGGATCGATCAACAAGCCGATGGCGACGAAGAAAATCGCGCTGAACATATCGCGCACGGGTTCGATGAGCGTCTCAATCCGATGAATTTCCCTCGCCTCGGCGATAACCGCGCCGATGACGAATGCGCCCAGCGCGACGCTGTAGCCGAGTTTCGCCGCCAGCAACGACACGCCGAAACACAAGCCCAGCACGGTGATGATCATCATTTCGTTGCTCTTGAACTTTGCCACGTAACCGATCAGGCGCGGGACGGCGATGAGACCGACGACTAGGGTGGCGCTGAGGAAGATTCCGAGTTTGCCCAACGTCGCCCCAACGTCCGCCACGCTCAACGACCCCGTCATCGCGATGCCCGACAGCAGCGCGATCATGGCGATGCCTAAAATGTCTTCGATAATGAGGATACCGAAGATGAGTTGCGCGAAACGCTCCTTCATCTTGCCGAGTTCGCCGAGGACTTTGATGATGACTGTCGTTGAAGACATTGAAAGCATCGCACCGAGGAAGACGCTGTCCATGTTACTCCAGCCAAAGAGGCGTCCGACTTCGTAACCAACCCAGAACAAGAGCA
>CAMCWI010000170.1 GCA_945882065.1 Akkermansia muciniphila | reverse complement strand
TCTGTGTTACGGTCTGGTCGTTCTCGTTCCCTTGCTCTCCACCCCGCATTACTGCGACGCAGTTACGGTTCGATTCCGCACGGCTCTTCTCCTCACAGGTGCGGACTTCCACCGCTCCATCCTCTCGCCTTCTCAGGCGCACGAACGCGGGTCTGTGATGGGCTTTGCGTGGCGCAAACTCGTGATGCTCGATAAGTGTGAAACGTGGTGCAAATCGTTAGTCGAATGATTTAAGCCGATCACAGACCGGCACTCTGCTCCGCTATCACGGCACGAGCCGGGCACGATAGAAGCGACGTGGCATCCCGGCGGACGTGGTATCCACATGATCGAAGAATGTGCCGGAAATCACGTTGGTTTTGAGTGCAGTCCAGTTCACGTGATTGGTTGTGGCGTCCAGTGACCATCGTGAATTGTTCTGTCCGTTGACGCGCAACAATGACCAGCCCTCGCCCGTGCGTCCGAGGAATTGCACCTGAGCAGGCGGCATCTCAGCAGTGATCGTGTAATTATCGAAGATCATGTAATTGTCGCCGGGCGCGTTCGTGCCGCTGATTTGATTCACGAGCCAGACGGCGTCCACGTCGCCGAGATTTAGAGGCGCGTTGGTGGTGGTGATGGATTTATTCGTGGCGATAAGTGTGTTGTTTAAGGAAGCGCTCCAGCGGTTGGACGCGAAGTTCATCGTGACCGTCAGCGTGTAGGTCGTGGCGTTCACAAACTTGTTCGTGGTGAAAACAATTTGGTTCGTGCCATCGAGTAGATAACCAATGTCGAGAAAGTCGTTATCAAAATCCAACGAGAAGAGGCGGTCATTTTGCGCGTTGTAAATGCTCCATCGAAAGATGTCATAAAGATTGTTGGTGGAATCCTCAATCTTCATCTGCGTGGAAAACTTCACGATGGGATAACCCGCAGCGACCGCGTTAAAATCAATCGGCTTCCAGACGAAGAGCATGTCGTCGCCGGGGTTTGGCGCGGCGAAGCCGATGTAGGCTGACTGTCCCTGTCCGGAAATGGCGTTGGAGATAAGGCCATTTCCGCCTGTGCCCGATCCGAGCCAGCCCGCCTGACCGATCAAGTCCGAGTTGATGTCGTTGTATCCCTGTGCGGCTTCAAACTGGGTGGAATAAACATTCGTCGTCGCCGCAAAGCCAAGCGTGAACTGCGTGAACAGTAATCCTGCGACAACCAATGTGAACAACTTTGATTTCATGAACGGAACGATTGTATCACAGGCTTAACGGTCGCGCTTGGGGCGGTTTGAATCGGACTTGGATTCCGAACGTGGCTCGGAGCGTGGTTCGGCACGCGAAGGTTCAGGGCGCGCCGGAGCGGGTTGTGATTCCATGCGCGGCGCTGCGGGCGGCGGCGTGTAGGCGGGCGCAGACGGACGCTGCACCGGTGCGGATGGCGGCGTGTAAGCCGGTGCTGCTTGGCGTGGCGCAGGCGCAGGTGTCGCGATTACCGGCGCGTAACTGCGCTCTTCGGAGCGACTGCGGGATTGGCGTTCGATTGCGATGGCGCGGTTTTCGCGTTCCATCTTCTGCTCGATGCGGGAATTGTTTGAGGGCCGGTTCTCAGATGGAGATGGTCGAGAGGGTTGGGGAGCTTCAACGCGCGCCGGACTTTCGCTCACGCTCTGGTTACGAGATGAATTACGATTGTTGTATTCCGGCGCACTCGCGGACGGAGAGGGCTGCGGTGTCGGTGCGGGTTGTTGTTTTGGTGTGTTCCAAACCGAGTAATCGCGATTGCTGGAACGATTGCGACCATCGCCGATCACCGTGGTGGAATTGTGCGACGGCGTGACGACGGGGCGTGACGGGGCGTGCGGCACGGTTTCCACGACGAGCGGCTTGGAGAAGATCGGCGTGGTTGTGCGCGCGGGAGTGGCAGGCGGCGCGGTCACGGTTGGCGTCGGGGTGACGATCTGCGTGGAGCGATTGCGCTCGGATGATTTGGTTTCAACCCGCTGCTCGCGCTGGCTTCGACCGGAGCGGTTGTTGTCAGGCTGAGGAGTTGTGATCGGCGCAACGACGACGGGTTGGCTAACCGTGACGGGTGTCGTCACCGTGCGCTCGCGACCAGATTTGCTTTCACGCCGATCTTCGCGCGGGCTTGTGGTCGTCGGTTGAACAGTTGTCATCACCGGCGCGGCGGGCGTGGTGGAATAAACGCGCGCATTACTTTTCTCAAACGGAGAACCAATCTTCCCGATGCCCGGAAGCGGCGGCAGAACCGGGCGCGGCACGACGAGTGTCTTGCCACCGCCTTCAAGTCGTTCGCTGCGGACTTCGCCTTTGCGCGGGCGTTCATCACGGATGCTCACGGTGCGGACTTCAGCGCGGGAGTGTTCGCGGACGCGGTCGGTGGAGAATCCGCGATTGATGACGGTGTTGTTATTGCCGTCGCCGTAGTTGTTGATGATCGTGGTCTGGTTATAGACGGTGTTCACGCGATGGCGCGGGAGGCAATGTTGATACGGACGCGGATCGCAGAACCGTCCCCACTGCACGAAGGTGAACAAGTCCACGCCGATGCCAAAATCAAAACTGAATCCGACATTGCGGTCGCGATAATGGAAACCCGAACCCGACCTGTAATAACTGAGCGGCGGCAACGGCGCCCAGCCGCAGTTGTCATTGTCGTAGCGCCAAGAAACCCATGATGGACCCCAGACATTGTCCGGCCACCAGCACCAACCCATGCGGGGATGACTGAACCAACGCCCGTAGTGGAACGCCACCGAGCCCCACGAATAATCCGACATCCAATACCAACCGGCATCCGTGTGAACCCAGCGACCGCGATCCACGTACGGCCGCCATGACGGACTCGATATTGCGACCGTGGGCCGCCAGCAACGACCGTAGCCTTCCACTTCAATCCATGTTCCATACGGCGAGAGCGAGTCGTTAAAATAATTTTCCGTGACATAGACAGGTTGTGACACTGGCTGTGATTCCTGAACGACCACAGCCTGAGGCGGATTCACATACGTCGGCGCAGCAGCGATCTGTTGCGCGCTGGCGGCGGCCACTTTCAAACTTTGATCGCGCTGCATCATCGCGGTGATGACACTGCTGTTGATGCCGAGGTCATTGAGATAAACGATCTCCTCCGCGCCGAGCGCGAACATTGCCGACGAATTCGTGACGTAAGTGAGGATCACTCCTTCGTCCACGCCGGACTGCGCGAGCCGGATGACTTCGTGAAGCGATTGAGAGACGCGAAGTTTTTCAGGAAGAACAACGGGCGCGGGTGCTTCTGCGAGCGCAGGCGCAGCTTGCTGTGAAACTTCAGCGGCAACCGGAGACGATGGGTCTGCGGGCATCGTCGCCACGGGCGTAACATGGACGACCGGAGGTGCGGTGCTGCTGGTGGTGACGTAGGTGGGTGAGTTGCCCGCGCTCTGCTGCGTGCAACCGTTGATGAAAGGAAACATCGCGAGGCCGAGCGCGGCGAGAGTTCTGTGAGCGAACCTTGTTTTCATACGTTGAGAATTGGTTGTCTGCACTTCAATTGACTGTCACTGGATGTGACGGGTGACTGGGTGTGATATTCACGCCGGGCTGGATGGGTTGAGAATCAATTGGTTGCAACAGTTGGTAGCCCCACCTGGAATTGAACCGGGATCAACCGTTTAGGAAACGGCTGCTCTATCCATTTGAGCTATGGGGCCAAACGTGGGTGGACGATAGCAAGTCGCGCGGTCACTCGCCAGAGGTTTGAGTGGGCGTGACTTGTTTGACTTAGGGTTCATCGCCGGGAATTGAAAGTGTCGGGGCGAGTTCAAAAAGTGACCTGTTATATGGCGGTTGGAACTGTCCCTTGGTCGAGGGGTTGAGGAGGCCTGAGCGTAGCGAAGGCCGACGAAAGCCCTCGACCAAGGGACAGCCGTTGGTTTGACTTGGAAAATACTCACTCTAAAATCTGTCCCCTTTGAACCCGCGCAGACAGCACACCTCAAATGTCTTGCCGCCGATGGGAAGGGTTTGTTAGTTTAACGCTGCCTGAACGCCGCGTGTGCGGATGTTCGCAAAGGCTGAGAAAAGAAAGTCAACAATCAACCTAACCTTCAACCTCCGTTGCCACGCAACGTCGGTCAGTTTAGGCAATGGAGCTTCACCGGGCATCACGCCCGATTTAGCCCCACACAGTTCAGTTCATAGGAAAATTATGCTCACGATGGAAGAAGCCCTGAAGCACAGCTCCACACGCTTTGCCGCAGGCGAAATTGTCAAAGGCCGCGTCATTGAATTGCGCGGCAAAGAAGCACTCATTGATATCGGTTACAAGAGCGAAGGCGTTGTCCCCGGCAACGAATTCGACGACATCAAGCTCGTCAAAATCGGTGACGAAGTGGATGTTCTCATCGAGAAACTCGAAGACAAGGACGGCATGGTCATCCTTTCCAAGGAGAAGGCCGAGTTCAAACAGAACTGGGAAAAAATCCTCACCATTTGCAACGAAGGCGGACGCATCGCTGGCAAAGTCAAATCCGTTGTCAAAGGCGGCTTGATCGTCCACATCGGCGTCGAGGCATTCCTGCCCTCGTCACAGATTGACGTCATCACCCCGAAGAATCTCACGCAGTTCGTCGGCAACACCTACGATTTCAAGGTCGTCAAAATCAATCAAGAGCGCCAGAACATCGTTCTCTCCCGCCGCGAACTCATCGAAGCCGAGCGTGGCGAACGCCGCCAGAAATTGCTGGCCGACATGGTTCCAGGCGACATCCGCAAGGGCACGGTCAAGAATATCACCGACTTCGGTGCGTTCATTGATCTCAACGGCATTGATGGTTTGCTCCACATCACCGACATGAGCTGGGGTCGCGTGGGTCATCCGTCCGAAGTACTCAAGGTCGGTCAAGACCTCGACGTGGTCGTTCTCGACGTGAACAAGGAAAAGGAACGCGTCAGCCTCGGCCTCAAGCAGAAGATGGCCAATCCGTGGGCGGCTATCGAAACCAAGTTCCCCGTCGGCACCAAGGTCAAAGGCAAGGTTGTCAACCTCGTGCCCTACGGCGCGTTCGTGGAACTCGAACCCGGTGTCGAAGGACTCATTCACGTCACCGAATTGTCCTGGACCAAGCGCGTGGCCAAACCCGGCGACGTGCTCAAGCAGGATCAGGAGATCGAAGCAATCGTTCTCGGTATCAACCGCGAAGAGCAGAAGATTTCTCTCGGCGTGCGCCAGTTGGAATCCAATCCGTGGGACAACGCCGAGAAGAAGTATCCAGCCGGCACCCGCGTCAAAGGCAAGATCCGCAACCTCACCAGCTACGGTGCATTCATCGAGTTGGAAGAAGGTTTGGACGGCATGATCCATGTGTCCGACATCTCTTGGACGCGCAAGATCAATCACCCGAGCGAAGTGTTCAAGAAGGGCGACGAAGTCGAAGCCCAGGTGCTCGAAGTGGACAAAGCCAACCAACGTATCGCAGTCGGCGTCAAACAGATCTCCGTTGATCCGTGGGACAAGATTGACGACCTCTACAAAGTCGGCGACCTCGTCACCGGCCAAGTCACTAAGCTCGCGAGCTTCGGTGCATTCGTCGGCCTTAAGCACGACATTGACGGCCTCGTACACATCTCCCAGATCAGCGAAGATCGCGTGGACAAGATCAAGAACGTGCTCAAAGCCGGTCAGGAAGTTAATGCCCGCGTCATCAAGATTGACCGTGGCGACCGCCGCATTGGCCTATCCATCAAAGCGGCGAACTACTCCAACGAGCAGCTCAAAGCCGAGCAAGCCGTCCTCGACGCGCTCAAGCCGGGCGAAGACCTCGTGGCTCTGCAACACGCATTCGACGCTGTGGACACAGACAAGTCCTAAGAATCGGGCGAGTTGGACAAACTAAAATTCATGCAGGCGGGCTTGAAAAAGCCCGCCTGTTTTTTTTATCACGACCCAGTCCCCGGCTTTACAGCGCGGGCTGAGATGCCTAGCTTAGTCCTGTGCAACGCGCGCATTATTCAACCGCTCCCGATTCCAGCAGATGAACTGGAAATACCTGCGCGCAATTCCATCACTGGACACACGAGCCTCGCACATCGCGCGGACTCCACGGAACGGCTCGTTGCTTGATCTCGGTTCTTCCGACGGTGAGACGCTCAATCACATCGCCCAACTCCGCCCCGATCTCCGCCTGCATTCCGCCGACAAATTCGGTCACCCGGAAAAATATCCCGCCTCGTGCGACTTCCGCCGTCTCGATTTCTCCGCCGCCAAATTTCCGTGGCCGGACCGCTCAATGGACGTCATCACCTGCATGCACGTCATCGAACATCTCGACTCGCTTGCCAATCTGCTCGCGGAGATCACGCGGTTGCTCAAGCCAGGTGGCTTCGTCTATTTCGAGACGCCGCATCCCAAGACCGTTGATCTGCCGAGCGCTCGCGGAAAATTTACTTTGAACTTCCACGACGATCCAACACACGTCCGTGTCGTGACCATGGATGAACTTGCCGCGCAACTTGCGAACACATCGCTGCGCGTCACCGACACCGGAGTTTCACGCAACTGGCTCTTTGCCGCCGCGCATCCCCTGCTCTGCCTCCTGCCCGAAAGCCGCCAACGCTATACAGCACGCGTGCATTGGATCGGCTGGTCTGCATATCTTGTCGCCCGTCAAACAACGTGAAACCGTCACTGCTCATCTTTGAACTCTGGGGACTCGGCGATCTTGTCATCGCCACGCCGTTCCTGCGCGCCGCATGCGAGAAATATTCCGTCACACTCATCGCCAGACCTTACGCACAGGACTTGCACAACCGCCTCTGGCCGGAAGTGGAGATCGTCCCATTCGTCGCACCGTGGACTGCCTTTCAAGGGAAATATCGCCTGTGGAACTGGCCGTGGGCTGAACTGTATCGCCTTCGGAAAAAACTTTCCGCGCGCAGGTTTGATGTCGGGGTTTCCGCGCGATGGGATCCGCGCGATCATTTTCTGCTGTGCGGCGTTCGCGCCCGGAAGCGGTTTGGTTATCCGCGTTTGAGCAGCCAGATGTTTCTCACCGACCCGCTGACCAAGCCCCCATCGCACCATCATCGCTACGAATACTGGAATGTGCTGGGTCGCGCGCTGGACTTGGAGATGCCCGACCGCCAATCCATCGTCATGCCGCGACTGCAAAGCCGTGGTGCGGTGTTCATCCACACCGGCGCGGGACAATCCATCCGCGTCTGGCCGCTCGAACGCTATCGCAACCTCGTTGCCTGGCTGCGCGGGAAAAATTATCGCGTCATCGTGGCGTCTGATTCTGATCAACGCGAGTGGTGGGTGCGCTCCGGCGAGACAAAAGTTTCCACGCCCAAGACCGTGAACGAACTGCTCGCGCTCATTGATGATTCCACCGTCTTCATCGGCAACGATTCCGGCCCCGGCCATCTCGCGGCGTTCTGCGGCGTGCCCACGCTGTCACTCTTCGGCCCGCAACTGCCCGAATGGTTCTCGCCGCTGCACCCAGAGTCCGTCTGCATCGAAGGCAAGCCGTGTCCGTTCAAACCCTGCTCAGATTATTGCCGGTTTGAAACGCCGCGCTGTCTCTGGGGAATCACCGAAGAAGAAATCCAGATCGCCGCGCAGATGTTTTTGGATCAACACATGCCCCAAACCAGCGCGCCAGCAAAACCCCTCATCGTGACGTAGCACAGCGTGCGTGAATCGCCTCGCGCAGGGCTTCCAATGGTTTCAAACCCTCGGTCTGGCGTGTGACGTTGATGCAATAGTCCACGTAAGCGAACGCCAGTCTCCATTCCGCGCCAACAATGCCGCATCGCTCCGCGTACCGCTGGAACTCTGCTGACATAAAAAGTTTTTCAAGTCGCGCCGTCGTTGCCTCCGTCGCCTCGCGCCGGACGAGCACTGCGGGTTGAACGACGTAATGAAACCAATCCCACGCCGGGATGCCCACTTGCTCGCCCCGCTCCCAATCCAGCACCGTCCAACAACCCGCTGAAACCTTCACGTTCCACGGCGCGAAATCTCCGTGCATCAGCACCGGAAACACGCGCAACGTCTCCAACCCGCGCACACCATCCGACCACGCCGCCGCGCCGCGCGCCTGCATCAATCGCCGCCACGCAGCCGTTTCGCCGAGTGCAATCTGCTTTGCGGAATCCACCCAACTGGAAAAAATCGTTTCCAACTCACCGCTCGTATCATCACCGGGGGAAGTGCCTTCAATGAAATCCATCGCGAACGCAGACAGATTCTCCAACTCGCACGCGCCTCTCAATTTCGGTAACCCGGTTTGTGCGATGGCGAACGCAGAGAGAAGGCTTGTCTCATGGGCGATCAGTTCCCGCGCACGACTCGTCGCACCCGCCTTCACCACGGCCACGGGTTCGGAAGCGGCGTTGAACAACAGAAACACATGCCTACGACCTGGCGCGCTGGGATTGCCAGTCAAGACTGCGAAGCTGAACGGCTCACCCGGTTT
>CAMCWI010000169.1 GCA_945882065.1 Akkermansia muciniphila | reverse complement strand
TCGCCAGTGAACACTTCGGCGGCTGGGGTGCGACGATTGTGCATCTCCAGCCGCCGTCACCCGACCCTTGAACCAAATCACTCAAACTTGAAGTTCCGTTTCGCGCTCTGCTCGCGCACAGCAGAGATGACCACAGCGTCGAGCGTGTTCGTGCCAGCCACTTCCTTCATGCGGGCGGCGACGTATTTCTCACGTTCGCCGTTGAGCGTCGCAATCTTCGACTGCATCTCGGCGCGTTCCTTGGCGTTCTTCTCGACGTGGGCTTTGCGTTCGTCGGCGTTCATCTTCTGCATCTCGGCGGGAAGTTCCTCGGTCTTTAGTTTGGTAACGTCAGCCTTCTGCTCCTTCACCGCATCCACCAAGTCCCAGGAAGAATTTTTGTAATTCACCGAGGCTTTGGCGACGGCGCGCTGGGCGACGGCCCCGGAGGCAGGCGCGAGCGAGGCGACGTTGGCATCCTGCGCTTCCTGCCGTCCGGCTCCGAGTTTTCCTTCCGTGCCGTACGCGAGATAGGTTTTGTTCAAGGCCACGCCGAGCTTCGCGATTTCCTTGTCCTGCGGCGCGGTGATGCTTACGACGGCGCGGTTTTGATCAATGACCAGATACTTTCCATCCGCGAGATCAGCTCCAGCTTTCCATTTGGTGTTGATGCCTTCCGCTTCAGCACCGCAATGAATCGTGTTCACGATAATGCCCTTCGTGATCGCCGCCTTGCACGACTCGGCGTAATTCACCGGGCCTTGTGTGAACGGCTCGTTACCCGCGATGAAGATGGCTTTGTAGGCATCCGCTGCCGGACTCCACGCGAGATCGGCGACTGCCGTCTTGATAACCCAGCCGCAATATTCGTCGCCGCCATTGGTTCGCAGGGCGAACAACTCCTCCGAAATCTTGTCGAGGTCGGTAGTCAACGGTTGAATCTGGCGAACCCAACCCTGCTCCGCGCGGAGGCTCGTCTTGCCGTATTCGTAAAGCGCAACCCGCACCTCCGGCGTGACCCCGTCCTGCTTGGCTTTCGCAAATTCATTCACGATACGCCAGAGCTGGCTCTTGGCCTGTTCGATCAATCCCTCCATGCTGCCGCTGGTGTCGAGCAGAATGGCGATTTGCACGAGCGGTTTCTTGGTTTCTTTTGCGGGCGTGGCAGGTTCTTTCGCAACGGCGGAATTGATAAGCGCGCAAGCCGCAACGCCAGCGAGCACTTTGATGACCGATGTTTTAGTTTTCATGTGAGTCCTTGGTTAAGCGGTTAATTGTTGTTTTCGTAAATCTCATAGAGCGTGTCGTCCAAGACGAACTGCACGTTCTGTCCAAGCGCAAGCCACGGCAGCGCGCGCCGTTCCTTCGCCGCGAAGGCGAAGTATTCCTTCGAGTTGAACTGGATGCGCTGGCGTTTGGCGTTCTGAAGTTTCTGCGCGTTCTCATCCACCCATTCGTTGCGCGTGTTCTGGTAGAAGTTCTTCCCCGAAATGAACTGGCCTTGCTGTGAACTCTGAGCTAGACGCAACTTGGATTGTTCGGCGACCGTGCCCGCAGTTGCTGTAACGACGCCGTTCGTGACATACAGATCGCTCAGCCCCAGCGCGCGGTTTGCCTCCATTGCACCGCTCGCTGACACCGCTGCGGGCGAGGCGGCGTTCTTCAACTCGTATCCGTAACGCGCTCCCGCGACTGCTTTGCTGCCGTCCTTTTCCTTCTTGAACGAATCCCAGTTCGCCGCTGCTTCCTGACGGGCGAGTCCGTCTGTGGAGAGTCGGGACATTGTTTGTGCAGCGAGTGGGACGTTGCGACGCGTTTCGTCCTCCACGATCAGATAAGCCGTGTAGGGCGTCACGATGCCATACTTCCGCGCGAGATCGGTGACTTCATCGCGCAATTCAGAGTTCTCGCCGCGCAACCGGATTTCATCGAGCAGATAACCGACCCGTCGCGTGGCCCAGAGACGCGGGATGAATTCGTGATCGTCGGCTACGCGTGGGAAATTGATCTCGTAAGTGAACTTCCGCGTCACGCCATTCACTGTGCCTTCGAGGATGATGGCGGAATCGCCTTTGCCAGAGTAACGACCGACCAACACGAGTTGATCGCCACGGAACATATCGGGCAGCGGCGACGGATACATCTTCGTCACGCGCACGTCGCCAGTGAACTTGATCGTGGGGTTCGCCAGCACCGGCTCTTTGATCTTCGCGAAGAACGTCGAGACTTTCACTTCGATGTCTTCCTCCGGCAGGACGTATTGGGTGAAGGCCCGCGTGTCTTCGGCGATCCTGTCGAGCAGATGCGTGTTCACATCCGTGCCGATGCCGAAGCAGAAAACGCGGGTGCGACCGTCGTTGGCGCGCTTCACGCCTGCGACAATTTGCTCCTCATCGGTCGTGCCTATGGTCGGGCGGCCGTCGGTGAGAAAGATGACGACGAACGGGCGGTCGCCTCGCGCGGACCGCAACGCCAAAGCTTTCTTGAGCGCGTCATCAATCGCCGTGCCGCCGATGGGTTTCAATCCCTTAATGAAATCCTCCGCTTGGTCACGGTTGCGCGAGTTCGCTTCGACGAGCTTGTCGAACAGCGGCTCAACCTCCGTCGAGAAGCGGATGATCTCGAAGCGGTCGCCGTCGTTGAGGTTCTCGACACAGAATTGCAGCGCCTTCTTGGCCTGATCCAGTTTCTTGCCCGCCATCGAGCCGGACGTATCCAGTACGAACGCCACGTCTTTCGGCATGACACGCTTGTCCTTCACGTCTGCGCCGGGCGACGCGAGCAGCAGGAAGTAACCATCTTCGCTCGCGCTCTTGTGCGCGACCAGATTCACGCCGAGTTCATCCTTCTCCGGCGCGAAGTAGAGCGAGAAATCCGTGTCCGGCTTTATGTTGTTCTCCTCAAAGCCGACGGTGGCGCGCTGCGAACCGTGGCGTTTGATCTCCACCGTGTGGCTCGGCGAGTAGATGGATTTCAACGGACGATCATTCACGAGTTCCACCTTGATGCTCACGTTCTTGACCGGCGCGGCGGAAAATTTCTCCGTGTTGAGCGGGTAGGTGTAGTTCACCAATCCGGCGTCCGCCTTGAGCACCTGCGTGTAGGAAAGCTTGATGCGCTTCTTGCTGCGCGGCTCGATGGGATACACGCGCACTTTGAACACATCGCGGTCGGCGTATTCGAGCAGCGCGGGGTCTTTGAGTTTGCGGACGATGTCCTCGTAGATCGCGCGAGCTTTCGCAGCGGGCAGGAGTTCGGCTTCAACCATCTTGCCGCCGATGTCCATGGTGAACTTGTCAATCTGCGCGCCGCGCGGGATGGGAAAGAGATATGTGCCTTCGAGCCGCTGGTTGTTGGGATTGAAAAACTCCTGATCCACGGATGTGGTGGCGATCTGCCCGTCAATCTTCACGGTCACATGATGATAAACGACCTCCAACGGCGCATAAACGCGCGGCGCAGGTGTCGGGTGGGGCCAATGTTGTGGCGGATGCCGAGGGCGCGGCATCCAATGCGCCTCATCCACGATGATGAGACCGTCCGCGCGACACGACGACACAGGCGAAACAAAACTGAGAAGAACCAAGCCTGCCAAGAGAGCATAAATGCGTTTCATGCTCCGTTGGACGGGAGGTCAGAAAAGATGCTCCGGGAAATTTTAACCGCGAAACATACGAAGGGATTTTGACGCGAATTTCACGAATTAACACGAATTCCGAAATCCCATTCGCGACAATTAGCGTAATTCGCGTCAAAGGTTTCCAGTTCGGGCGTTCGCATATTTGGCATGTTTCGCGGTTTGAAATCAGTAAACCAAAACCAGCACCGCGGCCTGCGCTGCCTCCTTCACCACATCCTCAAACTTCTTCTCCTTGACCGGCGCCTCTTTGAGCTTGGTCGACACTTCCGGCACGGACTCCAGAAAGCTCAGGAGATAACTGCTCTTCACCGCGTAATTCACATTCTCCGGGAGCGTGCCGCTCATGGCCAATGGTGCCGAAGCATTCAGTTTGGCCGACACCACGCCTACCACGTTCCCGCGCTCATCCACCAACGCTCCGCCCGGACGGTGACCGGCTGCAACTATTCCCGGCTGCATGGTGGCCGTCCGCAAGGACCTGATCTGGAAATACCGCGCGCCATCCCCCGCGCCGGACAGTGCCGCGATCTCGCCCTTTGGGAAGGAGGGAAGTATCAACAGGCGAACAGTCGGTCTGAAATAATTCTCCGCTTCCTCTGCTTACTCCTATTCAAAGTCGGTATCCAACCCTTGCAACCCGATGTTGGGAAAACCCACCGGCACCGCCGCGAACCGCCCTTCCGTTGGTTTTGGCAAATGCTGTTGCGGTCACTTTGTTGTTGATTCAAATGCTAGTCGTTCTTGCCGTCCATCAAAATAAAGCCGCAAGATTACTAAATTTTTAACTACGGATTCAAATCGGCGTTGCCAACCGCCAGCTCGGTCAGGGGAATCATTGTCAGCGGAATAAAGTCTGAGGCGTTCCTGAAAAGAGTCTGAAACCGCGAAACACACGAACTACACGAAAGGACAGACACGGATTTCACAGATTGTCACGGATGGGAATTCAATCTGTGTAAATCCGTGAAATCCGTGTCAAAGAATTCGGTTCAGCGTGCGTCCTTCGGGATGGCAGGGATCGCAGTCCTTCCGCCTTCGCGGCGCGCCATAGCGCCGCTTCGGCGCGACGGCGGCTGCGAGCCGCTGTTGGAACGGGAGCATCCTGCTTTACCACGCCCGGCGCGCACCGAGTGACGCGCCCTACCAGCGTGTTCAAGAATGATTCCCAGCACCGGGGTTGACTTTGATGGCAGCATCAAATTTCATCTGCCCATGCCCTTGGGTTTTGAGTGGGATGATGACAAGGCCAGTTCAAATCTGGCCAAACATGGCGTGAGCTTTCCAGAAGCGGCCACGGTGTTCGCCGACCCGCTGTCATTGACGATTCCTGATCCGGCTCATTCGCAAGTTGAGGATCGGTTCGTCATCATCGGAAGTTCGTATCAGGGAAAATTGCTGGTTGTCGTCCACACGGAACGGGGTGACAATATCCGCGTGATCAGCACCCGACGCGCCAGCAAACGAGAAAGAAAAGCGTATGAAGAAGCCAGCTAACAAATCCGCCGAACTGCAGTTGCGGGCTGAATATGATTTCTCCCGTGGCGCGCGTGGCAAATACGCCCGCCGGTTCGCACAGGGCACAAACGTCGTGGTGTTGGAATCCGATGTGGCAAAAGTTTTCCCCAGCAGCGAGACGGTGAACAGTTCGTTGCGCGCCCTAGCTGGAATCATCCGTCAGCGGGAAAAGGTGCTGGCAAAGTAATTGCCGCGATCACGGTTCAAATCTCTCCGTCTCTTCGTCTAACTGATGAATCCCTTTGGGATATGCCGAAATCACCATGCCGGGCTTTTCTTTGCACCTTTGAACATTGGCGTCTTTGCGTTAAAGATTGCGCAGTAGCCTCTCGTATTCGTCGTGCTTGCCGATCCAGAACCAGAGGTAGGTGCCATCGTCGAAAGTTGCCAATGCTCGGAATCCTGAACCGGCGCGCACCGACCAGAGATCGCTTTTGATGCGTTTGAAGCCGAGTGATTTCAGCGTGGGTTCTTTCTGCCAGAGAAGGAAATTCTTGCGTGCGATCTTTTGAACTGGCGGAGGCAGTTGGCTGAAGCACGCCCAAAATTCCGGCAGCGCGGCGGATTTCACGGGAAGGCTGTAGCTTTGCCCGCACGCTGACCGGCTTTGGCTTTCTTGATGAGGGAATCAAGCTTGCCAGCTTTGGCGTCGGCAGCGATCTGCTTGTCCCAAAGCTCCTCACGATATTCCTGCAACCAGTCGGCAACGGCTTGAACCTCTTTCGGGTCAAGCCGGGTGATCGCGGATTCAATGTCTTTTACCGTGCTCATAACGATTTGACTCTGCCTCGACTGGACTGCGAAGTCAAAACTGGATTGGTTGATCTTTCCAGTTGGACTTCAAGGGTAAAATCCTCTCCGATCAACTCACTCATCCTCTCCGATCAACTCACTCTGACCATCCGCGCCACATACGCGCCGTCCACGCCATCCACGAACGGGAGCAACTGCCGTTCGCGTTCCAGCTTGAAGCCGGGTTGCGTGGCGAGGAATTGTTGCACCAACGCGGTGTTCTCTTCTGGTTCGAGGCTGCATGTGCTGTAAACCAACGTGCCGCCGGGCTTCAATCGCGCGGCGGATTTTTGCAGCAGATCGAGTTGTGTGGCGCGGAGACGTTCGATCTCGTCTGGCTGGATGCGCCAACGCAAATCCACGCGGCGACGCAGCACGCCGGTGTTGGAACACGGAGCGTCCACCAAGATGCGGTCGAGGGTCGAGGGTCGAGGGTCGAGGTCAGACGTGGTTTCGGCGCAGGTCACGCCGAGGCGGGTGATGTTTTCTTGGATCAACTTCAGGCGGTCGGGGACGTTGTCGTGCGCGATGATGCGGCCTTGGTTGTTCATCAGTTGCGCGATGAACATGGTCTTGCCGCCGGGCGCAGCGCAGAGATCGAGGATGGTTTCGCCGGGGCGCGGATCGAGTTCGCGGACAGCGAGCACGGTGCTTGGATCCTGGATGTAGAACCAACCTTTCTGAAAACTTTCAAGCGTGGTCAGCGGCGGATGCGACTTCAACTCGAACATCAGATTCTCGCCCGTCCAATCGCGCGTCACGAAATCGTAGTCCACCCCTTCGGCTCGCCAAGCCTCGATGAGTCGGGTGACGTCGTTGCTGGTAGGGCGCGTCACTCCGTGCGCGCCGCTTTGTGTATGCGGAGCGGCGGCGGGCAGAGGACTGCCCGCCCTACCCAGTGCGAGCAGGTTCGCACGCGCAAAGGTTTTCGGCGGTGTGTTGTTGGATTCGAGGAGTTGCCGGGTGCGTTCATCGCCGAATTGTTTTTGCCAGCGCGTCACGAGCCATTCGGGATGCGAGTAGCCGAGCGCGGGTTGGGAGATTTTTAATTCGTTGAGCAAGGCGCGAGTCTCTTCGTTTTCGCGGAGATAGCCGCGCAGCACGGCGTTGATGAATCCAGCTTGTGAACCGAAGCCGTCGCGCTTGGCTTGCTCGACGGTTTCGTGGACGGCAGCGTGGTCGGGGATGCGATCCAGCCAAAAAATTTGGTAGAGGCCGAGCCGCAACAAATCCTGCAAACCTGGCTTCTGCGTGCGGCCTTGCGTCTTGCGCGCGATGAGCCAATCGAGAGTTTCTTGCCAGCGGATGATGCCGAAGACCAGCTCTTGCGTGAGGCCACGATCTGCGGACGAAAGCCGCGCGGGCATGAGGGCGCGTTCGAGTAATGTCTCGGTGTATTCGTCACTGAAACGTCGCTTGCCGAGGATGCGCGCCGCAATTTCTCTTGGTTTTTGCCCGTTCACTTCGTTTAATGTTGGCAAGCTGACTGTAGTGACGCGAGAAATAACCAAAAATTTATGAAAGAAGAATTCGAGAAGCTGGCAGCAGCAGGAAAAATCGAGGGCCGTCAGGTTGACCCCCTCGTTCTACTCACCACCAGCGGCTTTTGTTCGCATCGGAGCTGGGGCTTCGGCCGCATCAAGACGGTGGACACGGTCTTCGCCCGGTTCACCATTGATTTCCCAGGCAAGCCCGGCCACACGATGGATCTGACGTTCGCGGCGGATTCGCTCAAGGCGATTCCCAAGGACCACATCCTCGCGCGCAAGTCCGTTGATCTCGAAGGTCTGCAAAAAACCGCCGCGCTCCATCATCTCGATCTCATCAAGGTTGTTCTCAATAGCTACGGCGGCAAAGCCACGCTCGATCAAATCCACGCCGTGCTCGTGCCCGACGTCATTGCGGACGACTGGAAGAAGTGGTGGGAAGTCGCCAAGCAAGAGATGAAGAAGGACGGTCACTTCGTCGTGCCGACCAAGAAGACCGAAGCCATCGTTTATCAAGCGCAGGAAACGTCGCTGCAAGCGCGCTTGCTGGCGGATTTCCGCGCGGCAAAAGGTCTCAAGGCCAAGCTCACCATCGCGACTGAATTCGTGAAGAGCGCGGATGATCTCTCGAACAAGGAAGCCGCAGTAAAGGAAGTCGTCGCCGCTCTGAACGCGGACATCCCTTCGCACATCCGCACCCAGACGGCTGTGGCGCTCGAAGCCATTTTCGCTCGCGACGACGTGGCAGGTATCATCAATCTTCCTCCCGCACCCGATGAAATCTCCGCCCCTCAACTCTGGACGCAAGAAGGAGTGAAGTTCGGCCCGTTGCTCGAAGCGATCCCCGCCGCCAAGCACCGCCGCACGTTGGAATCGTTCAAAGCATCGCAGCCGGATCGCTGGAGCGAGACGTTGCGCGCCGCGTTGAACATCGTTTCCGCCAAACTTTGCAAAGAATTCGCCAGCATCATGGCCGCGAACGGCAAGATGGGTGAGTTGAAGGAAACGCTCGCCCGCCTCATCAGCCAGCACGCGGCCAGCAGCGAATT
>CAMCWI010000168.1 GCA_945882065.1 Akkermansia muciniphila | reverse complement strand
GGGATGGTTTCGCCAAAGATCGTGCGCAAGGCGGCGGATTCCATCGCGTCGTTGTAAGGCGTGCCGGTGCCGTGGGCGTTGACGTAATCAATCTGGTCTGGCTGCAATCTCGCAGCGCTCATCGCGGCGCGGATGGTTTGGGCGAGACCTGCGCCATCGCGTGATGGACCGGTCATGTGATTGGCGTCATTGCTTGAACCCCAGCCAGAAATCGTGATTGAGTGTTGCGGAGCGAGATCGCCGCGCACGAGGACGATGGCTGCGCCTGCTTCACCGGGACTTAGTCCGCGCCTGTCTTGATCGAAGGGGCGACAGCCTTGCGGATCGATCGCTTTGAGCGCGGTGAATCCTCCGATGACGAATGCGGATAGATGATCCACGCCAACGACGAAGACGGCGTCTGCCGCGCCGCGTTGGATGAGTTTCGCACCTTGCATGAGCGCGACGAGGCCGGAGACGCAGGCGTTGGAAATATTTTGCACGGGACCGAGCGCGCCAAATTCTGTGGCGAGATCAGCGGCGAGAAGGTCAGCTTGCAGATGACGGCGCGCGGTGGCAGAGCAGGGGCGACCATATGACAAACGCTCCAATGCTTCGATGTTGGCTTTGGTGGTGGAGAGGACGAGGCCGATGCGGGCAGCAGGAATTTCCAAGGTAGGGCGCGTCACTCCGTGCGCGCCGTCGTTGCCAGCCAGAAGATCGGCGCGCACGGAGTGACGCGCCCTACCAAAATCAACAATCGCTTCGCGTAGCGCAGTGGCGGCGAGTTGATACGCGGGATCGTCGCCGGTCGCATCAATTGGCGCAGTGCCGACGATGTTGGATTGGAAGCGCAGTCCGGTGAAACGTTCGTTGGGGCGGTGACAGCTTGTGTTGCTCTTCAGCGCGGTGAGGAACGACTCAGTGCCGTTGCCCGTGGCGCAGATGACGCCGCAACCCGCGATGGCAACTTGTGGCTCACGCATACAACGACAATTCTCCGGTGGCGATGAGTCTTGCGCCGCAGGAAATCGTTCCGGCGATCATCAGCATTGGGCCGAGGCGTTTCACTTCGCGGACTTCGATGGTCAATTCCAGATTCATCGGCGGACTGGAATGGATTTTGAAATTGGAGACGGCGGCGAGCATTCCGTTGTTGGCCGCGCTGGGTTTGCCGCTGGCGTGCATCCGTTGACCGAGCGCGGCGGCGACGGTCTGCGCCATGCACTCGACGAGTGCAGTTTCAATCACGGTGCGATCGGTCACGGCAAAATGGTTTGAAGTGAAAATTGTTGTGGCAGTCGCAGTCGTCTCGGTGCAATCAATCAATGCGTCCACCCAACGCATGGGCGCGCGGTGCGGGATGAGTTGTTCAATGGATGGCATTTAAGGCGATAGGCTAGAGGCGATGGGCGATAGGTGCGACAACAGACTCCGGCTTCCGGCTTTCGACATCCCCCGTCGGCACGGGGTGTTCTTCCCAAAACGGGAAAAAGTTATACCACTGGAAGGGATCGCGTTTGACGATGGTTTCGAGGCGCTCGGCGAATTGCGTGGCGCAGGCACGAAGATGAGCATCGCGTTCGTGATGCGGCGGGCGATGCGGACGCAGCGGCGGGAAGCCGAAGAAATGATAGTGACCGCCGGGTTCGCGTTGACTGAACACGGTGACGATGGGCGCACCCGCAATCGCCGCCATCACGTAGCCGCCGATGGGGAAGGGCGCAGGCTCGCCGAGAAACGGAACGGTCGTTGCGATGCTGCCATACGTGCGATCACCCATCATGCAGACGAGTTCGCTGCGACGCATGGCCGCGACCAGTTGGATGGCATCGGTGGGCGCGCCGGTGAGCGGGATAAGTTTGAAATGTTGGTTGGCCGAGCGATCCAACATGGCGCGGATGGCGGGAGCTTCCTTGTCAAAGCCGGTGACGTTGATGGGACATTTGACGCGTGAGAGGAGTTGACCAGCAGCTTCCCAATTGCCGACGTGCGCGGTGAGGAGCAACACGCCTTTGCCCTCGGCGACGGCGTCGTGGATGTGCTGTTCACCGTCGAATGTGAAGGAAAACTTGTTGGCGTCGCCTGCGAGGATGGCGGTGCGATCAATCAATGCGCGACCGAACGACCAGAAATGTTTGAACACGAGCCAGCGCCGTTTCCACCACGGTTGCGGGCCGAAGATGCGGCGGTGAAAATCCATTGTTGCCGGGACATCGGGCGAGGCGAAGCTGAAATAGATGGCGGGAAAAATGCCGAGCAGATAGCAGAAGCGCGGGCCGAGCAATCTGATGGCTGCGATGAAGAACGCGATGCCGCCCCGCCCACCGCGTAGCTGGCCGGTGCCAGACCAGTTTTTTGATTTGGTTTCAGGCGAGGACATCAGCTTGTTCAACGCCCCAAGTTCTGCTACTCGGCGCGCGTGAGGCGTGGATTGCAACCGGAGCGTGAGGTCGGACTAGAGGCGGACGGTTAGGCAACACGGTTGTCATCACCAATCTTTTATCTGGTTAATGCGTGTCAGATTCGGAATCGACTTAGTGATGCGTCCATTCTCAACTAACGCTACCGTCGGGAGGAGAGTGATACCGTGTCGCTTGATCTCGGGATGCTCAGTCGATTCGTCAATGATGCGTAAATCGAAACGCGCAAAATCTAGTTTCCGAAGCTCTTCGACGGTAACCTTCCAAACGCTCGCCCATGATGCTGTGAACACTACGACCAACTTCTTGTCTCCGCGATAATCCTCAATCCTTCCGGTGTATGTCGCTAGCGACGTGTCTACGGGTTTCGACTTTCTGGTGAGCAGCAATGCCAAGAATGCCAACAGAGCCAAAACTCCAAAGGCAATGAGGAGAATCTTCATGCGTGTAGTTCAGCCTAACATTCAAGTAGTTTTTGAAGACGCCGTCAGTTGAAAAGACTATTTCAGTTCGTCGGATTCCAGATGTAGCGACCATTCTCATCCACATAGCCGGTCTTGCGGGAAACTTTCACGCGGGCGAGTCCGTCGGCGAAAGAGTTGGCTTCGTCGAATTGCGGGTTGATGACGTATTTACCATTCTTGTCCACGAAGCCCCAGCGTCCGGCAAGTTTCACGCGCGCCAAATCTTGAGCGAACGCGTCTGCGCCGTCGAACTGCGGATTGACGACAATTTTCCCCGCGATGTCCACGAAGCCCCAGCGGCTGCCGATGCGGACGGGCGCGACGCCTTTGACGAACGGGCGGACTTCCTCGAACTGCGGGTTGATGACGATCTTGCCGTTCTTATCAATGAAACCCCAGCGCCGGTTCATCTTGATGGCGGCGAGACTGCCGGAGAAAGCTTCGGCTTTGTCGAACTGCGGATTGATGACGATCTTGCCGGAGAGATCAATGAAACCCCAGCGGTCGCCGAGTTCGATGGCGGCGAGACCTTCAGAAAAATCTCCAGCGGTTTCAAACTGCGAGGGGATGACGACCGTGGCGCTTTTATCAATGTAACCCCAGCGGCGTTTGAGTTTGACGGCGGCGCGACCTTCGGAGAAAGCACCAGCGGCATCGTATTGCGGGTTGACGACGTATTGGCCGTCTTGGTTCACGAAGCCGTAGCGTCCGCCGAGTTCGACCACGGCGAGGCCGTTGGCGAAGGGAGCGGCGGATTCAAACATCGGATTGATGACGATCTTGCCAGTGGCGTCCACGTAGCCCCACACGCCACCGAGACGGAATGCCGCTAGGCCGGAGGAGAAAGCCTCAGCGCGATCGAATTGTGGATTGATGGCGAGCGTGCCGGTTTTGTCCACGAAACCCCAGCGGTCGCCGACGACCACGGGATAGAGCGTGCCTGCGAAGGAGTTGAGGATGGAAGCGATGCTGACGAATGCGAGCAGTAGTGCGAGTGAGGGACAGGATTTTTTCATGTGACGGTTCAGTTTCAAGTTAATGGTTCAGTGAGCGGACAACGTCGAGACGGCATCCGATCATGGTTGCATGGTATTTTTTACGGGAAGCGTCCGTCAAGAAACCAATCGGGAGGAAACTTGTTCAGCAGCAACGGGGAGGAGGGAGTATGGCCGTCCCCGGCCACAGCAATGCTCGGAGCAGGAAGCGTTCTCGCAGTTTCCAGCCAGCGTTGCTTTTGAAAGTTGCTGCGCCCGAGGACGGGCGCACTCCGTTCAGCGCGGACGGACATCGGAGCGGGCTTGGGATTTTTTACGTTCGGCGGCGATGATAGATGATTCAGCCGTGAGGATGGCGGCGGAGCGCGCAGGCAAGGTCAGAGTGATCGAACCGTCAATCACAGAAATGGGAGAGTTGTTTGCGAGGCGGTTGAAGAGTTGTTGTTTCTCCAACAGCGGCACATGCAAAGCGAGCGTCATGGTCTGTGGCTGTGCGCTGTTGTTGAGCACCACGACCACGCCGGAATCTGCGCCGAGTCGCGCGAAGGCGCAGGTGTCATTGTCTGATTTGAGTTGGATGAGTTTGCCGTGGCGCAAAGGTTCGAGTTCGCGGCGAAGGGCGAGGAGTTTTTTGACATGCGAGTGGACGCGCTCTTCGTCAGTGGTGCGACCGGATTGTTCGAAGGCATTGCGTTTGTCTTCGCTCCAGCCGCCAGGGAAATCACGGCGATTGTCGGGATCGCCGCCGCCGCGCATGGCGATTTCATCTCCATAATAAATCATGGGCGTCCCGCGTGTGGTGAGCAGGTAGGTGAAGGCGAGTTCGAGTCCCTCAATCGTCGCGCCTTGTTCGCTCATGAAACGCGAGGTGTCGTGCAGGCCGAGGAAGGTGACGAGATTGCTGGCGTCAACGTAGTTGGTGTCTGCTGCAAGGCTGGCCGCGAGCTTCGACATGGGCTGGCGTTTGGCGAACACATCGCGCAAGGCATAATGCAGCGGAAAATCAAAGAGCGTCTCAATGCCGGAATCCACGCCGTCGAATTGTTTGCGACCGCCTTGGAAGAACGCGACGAGTTTCGGATCGCCGTCGAACATTTCCCCGAGGATTGTAAGGTGCGGATATTCATTCTTCAACGCGGCAGTCCATTGCGCCCAGTAGGTGCGCGGCACGTAGGGCAGGGTGTCTTGTCGCACGGCGTCGAGTCCGGTCATACCGATCCACCAGAGGGAATTCTGAATCAGATACGTGGCGGTTTCGGGATCGTTCTGATTGAGGTCAGGCAGGACGTTGATGAACCAGCCTTCGAGTGTGGACTTGAGTTTGTCCTGCGGCGGATTGTTGGTGGCGATGGTCCACGTTTGCCAGGAGTTATCGAGATGATTTTCCGCCGTGCCATTGAACCAAGTCGGCGTGGGGGAGTTTTTCGCCCACGGATGGTAAGGCCCGGTGTGGTTGGCAACTTGATCCTGAATGAACTTGAATCCCTGCGCTTGCCCGCTAGCAATCAGCCCCTGCAACTGGTGCATCGAGCCGAAGTGTTCTTCCGCGCGGTAAAAATCCACCGCGCCGTAGCCGTGATAATCAGTGGAGGCGATGCCGTTGGTGGAGCGTTGGTTGTCGCGGGTGTATTTCTCGCGAGTGTTCGCGTGGTTCACATTGTCATACCACGGCGTCATCCAGATGGCTGTGATGCCGAGATCGCGCAGGTAGGGAAGATTTTTTGCGACGCCGCGAAAATCGCCACCGTGATAATCGCGTGGTTTGGCACGATTCAGCAGGCCGCGTGACACGGCGGGGTTGTCGTTGGACGGTTCGCCGTTGGCGAAACGATCTGGCATGAGCAGATAAATAACGTCGTCTGGTGAGAAGCCAGCGAAGTGTTTGTCTTTGGAGAGCGAGCGCGAAATGGTGAACGGCGCGGTGGTCTGGCCGTTTGGTGTGCTGAGTTTCAATGAAACTGTGGTTGGCGTCGCATTCGGTGCAATGAACGCGTCGCAGAAAGCATGAGTGCCTGCGGCGTTGACGGAGAGGTTGGAAAGCGAAAGGCCAGCGGGTGATGTGACGGATGCGCTGTTGAGGTTTGTTCCCGTGATGAGCAGGCGCACGGGGTTGTGGGAATGATTGGCCCACCAGTTGGGAGGTTCAATGCGGAAGATTTCAGGACTGGCCGCGTGACTCTTTGTAACGATAAGAAAGATCGCGGCGAGGACGGAAATGGGTTTGGAAAGAGTCATCGGGCGGTGGCTGAAAACATCCTTGTCGTGGGTTGTGTGTGTTGTGTTCTGAGTTTCTGCAACCTTCAAATTAAAACTCAGAGGCGAAAGCTTCGCGAGATTTTACGGCAAAAATAGCGGGCGGGAGACGCCGGATATTTCCGACGCTCCCGTCCGCGTTTGAATCAAAGACCGATCAGGCCGACGCGGTAGAATTGCGATGGCGTGCCGGGCAACACTCCGGTGTTCGTGATAGACGAAGTCGCATTGGTGGAATAGATGATGGCGTTCGTTGACCACGGACTGCTCAAGGTTGCCCGTGACTCGACTGCATACACACCGCCGGTGGGATAACCCGGGAAGCCACCGCGGGGCGGGAACGAGTTGAACGATATCTTCACATCTGTTCCGTTCAGCGGCTCAATGGAAGCATTGATGACCGGATTCTCGTCGTTGTAGATGAACGCGAGAGTCTGCACGGCGGAATTGATCGCGAAAGCGCGGTTGCCACCACCGTTGCTGATGGGTGCTTCCCAGCCATTGTCACGATAGGGATTCGCCAAGTTGGTGATGTATGCCTTGTAGAATCCAACGTTTGCGGGGTTCAGCGGATAATAACTATACGTGAGCGCACTACTGTAGATGTTGGTATTCGGAGGCGCACCCTGAGTCATCGGCGTTTCGCCCCAGCTATTAAAGGTTCCGCGCAGAACCACCCAGTTGGTTGATTCGTCAAACACTCCGAATTGTTTCGCGAGTCCCATATCCACGGCGAAGTTCACTGTGCTGACGGGTGGGTTGGTGAGGCAGCGATCACCGAAGCAGGCGAACGGTGCGGTCATCGTTGTATTGGTGAGCGTCAGGGTGCGATTTCCACCCCCTGCGAGAATGGTTGTTTCGTAGCCCGGGAAGCTGACGCCTTCGAATTTGTATTGGATGGTATCGCCGGGCGTCGCCAAGAAATTGACGGTGTTGGTATAGATCATCGTGTCACCTTGTCGAACCAAGGCGTCTGTTCCACCATAGCCATTGAAGCTGCCGCGCACATAGACCACATCCGGCGTGCGAAACGGTGTGATACCGTCCGCTTGTGGCCCTACTTTAAAGCCATCATTGACGGCATTCGTGTATTCCAAACCTTGCACACCCATGTCCACAGTGAACTTCACGTTGTGGGGGATGGCGGTGACGGTTTGGAGGGTGTAGCTCAACAGATTGGTGCTGACAAATGCCACGCCCCAATCGGATATGGATTGGGTTGACCGGCTCAACGCATCCACGGCTGAATCAGTCCCGCCGCCGCCGCTGGTATAAACATCAAAAAATATCGTGTCGCCAAATGCAACTCCCAAGCCGCTGTAGGCGAAATTGATGGTCACCGAATTTGTATTCTTGGTTATGCTCAGCCCGTCAGGATTTGGGTTGTAGGTTGCGGATTGCAGAGCCCATGCACCGGTATATTTTCTGAGTTCGGCGCCATTTCCGCTGTCGGCCCAGCTTCCAATCCAATAATCCATGCCACCGCTTGGACCGGCGCCGGGGTCTATCGAGATAGGCCGCCCCCAACCATTGCTAGCTGTGTCGAAGACATTCCCGGCATTCGTAACTTGAAGGCCAATCATGTACTTGCCCCAGTCTGTGGCCACGGGATTTCCGGCGAATTTGATTTTTAAAACCATGTCAGTGGCGGTGTTCGTCACTTCGACGGAAGTGATGTCGAGGATGCCAGTGGCATTGAAGTTTTCGCCGGTGGCGTCGTTGTAAGTGTCAGCCCGGGAGGTGGAGGTCAAGGCGGTGAGTGCTGCGACGGTCGCGATCACCAGTAGTTTTTGCTTCATACGTTTTTTCGTTTGGTTGGGTTTCGACTCACTTTCACTGGGATGCACGACTTGGCGTTCGATTGAATGTGAGTTACTGGAATGAAACTAACATCACACACCGAACCGTCCACCGCACGTTTGTGCGGAGTTTGTGGTTCTAAGGAGGCGCTGAATAAAGCGATGTTTTAAAATTTCAAGGATTGCTGACGGCATGTGTTGCTCAGGCGGCCTACAAAAGTAATTCAAGCAGCTTGAGTCGGCGGGGCAGTTCCGGGTTGGCGGCGGTGTTTGACCGCCGTTTTCAATGCCTCCACCGGTTTGATTCATGTTTCTTCACGTCGTAGCGGTTCGGCTGCCGATAACCACATTGGCCAGTCCAAAGAGCGTATAAAGTTGATGTCCGTTCTTGGGATGCTTTGGTTTTACTCTGTAAAACGCTAACGTTTCAAGCGGAAAACAAACGCAGGGCTTCAATTTGTTTCTTCTGCCGCTCTATGCCCCGACTCAGTTGAAACGGATTGAGTCGCGCATGCTCCAACCGCAGTTGCGCTTTCTTTTCCTTCGTCACT
>CAMCWI010000167.1 GCA_945882065.1 Akkermansia muciniphila | reverse complement strand
GCGAGCTTGGCGACGGCGTTGACGAACTTGATGGCCGCCGGGAAATCCTTGAAGACAAAGGTGCGCGTGATGGTTTTATCGCGCTTCTGCCAATCGGTCAAAGCAGCGAGCGCGGTCTTGATCTGGGCGGCGGTCAGTTTATTCACGCGGATTAAATGCCAGAAAGAATCAGCGCGGTCACGATGAAATCCGGGGCGGACGCAAACCGAGCGTTGGTAGGGCGCGTCACTCCGTGCGCGCCGCCTTGTGACAGCCAGACGACGCCGCGCACGGAGTGATGCGCCCTACCAGGGCAATGTCTGGAGTCAGATGATCAGACCTGTGTCACCCTCAAGTTGAAATCCGGGGCGGGACATGGGGGTCTGGTTGAGTCATACGTCTGGCCTCGCGAATGAATCCAATGCTCGTGAAGAGTGACCACACCCATGATGCTACAAACAAGATCGCGCCAGTCATTCCGATCCATCCGACAGGTTTGACTTCAACGTTGCCGGAAATCTGGCCGTAGTATTGGGAGATGACCATGCCGAACCAAACGATCACGAAGAGAAATCCAGAGATGGCGAGCGCGAGTTGAGCGAGGCCGAGCGCGAGCTTTCCGAGCATAAGCGTACCCAGGCCGGGCGTTGCGAGTTGGTTGACGAGGGCGGCGTTGCGGGCGGAGGCAGGCGTGAGCGGCTTGATGAATGAGAACATGATAAAACTGCTACGGAGACATCCACGCGAACGCAGCGAACGGGAGGTTTCGCAAAATCCCGAAGCCGACGACGATGGCAAAGATCGTCCATGCGGCGGCGGGTTGGATCACCAACGCGTTACTGGAGCGGTTTTGTAATCTGGAAATCCACAACCACGCCAGCCACGGAATGGAGACGATCAACAGCGGGTTGGAATGAAATGCAGCGGCGAAATTGCCGTGGGTGAGTTGATGCAGTGCGCGCAATCCGCCGCAGCCCGGACAGTGCAGGTGCGTAAGCTGGTAGAACTGACACGCCGGATAAAACGCGTGTTCTACTGGATTGAACAAATAGAGAACCCCCAATCCCGCCAGCCCCATCGCAGTCAACAACCAGCCCCATCGCATCCCAGTGGAGGCGGGTGATGTGATCACCGGAGGTTGAATCAAATTTGAATTTGCGACGGGCATGACTTACTCGAAAGAAGATTTCACTTCAGGCTTCTGAAGAACCACGAGTGCCCAGATGCCTGCGCCGATGTTCAAGAAGCAGCAGCAGTTGCTGCACGGGATCAACATCATAATTGCCGTGGCGATGGCGAAGTTGTGCGATTGCAGCTTCATCATGCGGAGCGACCCAATCAAACACGCCACGGCAAGGAAGAAACCAATGACCGTTGCGGGCACGCTGAAGAAAATCTTCATGTTGGTCTGTATCTGGTTGGTTTGTTCCGGCAAACCCAGCGCAGTCATGAACTGGCTTTCGTAGGCAAGCCAGAAGCAACTGACCACTGAGGTGATGATGTTGAGGACGGACAGCACCAGAATGAAAATCGCCGGACCTCGAACAGCCTCTCGTGCCGCCGTTTGATCGGAGTTGATCGGTAAAAACTTGATTGATGAAAGCGGTGGTGCGGCAGGCGGCGTGGTGGGGTTCAACTCGGCCACTTCGCCAAATGCTTTCCAGTCCGTGTTGCCCTCGGCCAACACGCGGGTTTGTTGATTCACTCGGCCTTCGGTCAACCACTGGCGCAATTGCTCTGCGCTGACCGGCCCGTATTCTTTCCCGTCTGCTCCGATGATTTTATACATGATTCAGTGATGTTGTGCTGATGTTAGTCTTGATCAAAACCATTCCTTCCGTCCATCCACATAGATTCTCACAAAATCCTCGTCGGATTTGGTGAGATAAAGAATTCCTTCAATCAGTCCGATTATGGCGATCACTAACGTGCTTATGCCACAGGTCAGGATACCGCCCACGACACTCACCAGTAACATGATCAATCCTGCGCCTGTATAGCCGAGGATGAATTTATGCACGCCCAAGCATCCAAGCAAAATCCCACAGACGCCAGAGGCGATCTTGTTGGAAGCGCGATCGGAGGTCCTAGGCGGCGGCATCGGCGGCACTCCAGGGGATGGACTCAATTCGGGATAAGCGGAAAGGGGCGACCAGTTACCGCCCGATTCAGGCATCACCCGGGTCTGTTGATTCAAGCGGCCCTCGTTCAGCCACTGGCGCAATTGCTCCGCGTTGACTGGCCCGTATTCTTTTCCGTCCGCTCCAATGATTTTATACATGATGAGATAGGGTTGATGAACGATTGCGCGACTCACAACTAACGAGCGCGGCCGGTTTAGGCAAGCGTGGAAAAGGCCAAGGAGCTTCACCCGCGCAACGCTTCCAACTTTTTCCATGCCGCGCCGGATCGAATAGTTCCCGCCGCCAACTCCCAGCCTTCGCTGATGCTTCGCGCCCGTCCGGCCACGAACAACGCCGCGCCCGCATTCAGCAACACCGCGTCTAGCTTCGTGCCGCGATCTTCGCCGCGCAAAATTCGTCGGATGATTTCGGCATTCATTTCCCGGTCGCCGCCGAGTAGGTCGTTGAGCGTGGCTGGTTGAATCGGGAATTGATTCGGGTCGAGTGTGGAACTCGTGAACCCGCGCTCCTGATAAAACTCCGCGACCGTGTTTGCTCCGAGCGTGGAGAGTTCGTCGAGTTGTGACTGCCCGACTTTTCCCGAAACCACCATTCCGCGCCGTACGCCGAGTGATTGGAGAACTTGCGCAAGCGGCTCGCACAACTCCGCCTTCGCCACGCCGAGCAGTTGCGCCGTGGGCCGCGCAGGATTCAACAGCGGGCCGAGGAAGTTGAAAATGGTGCGCTGTCCGCGTTCGGCGCAGAGCTTGCGCGCAGGGCCGATGAATTTGAACGCGGGATGATAATTCGGCGCGAAGAAAAACGCGAAGCCGTGTTCGCGCAACGCCGCCGCCGCATCCGCTGGTGAAAGATCAATCTTGATGCCGAGTGCTTCAAGCACATCCGCGCTGCCAGACTTGGAGGTGATGGCGCGATTGCCGTGTTTGGCAACAATCACGCCTGCAGCCGCGCAAACAATAGCGACCGTGGTGGAAATATTGAACGTACCAAGGTGATCGCCGCCAGTGCCGCAGACATCGAGGATTTCCCGCGAACGAGTTTCCGCATCAAGCGGCGGATGAATGGATCGAGCGCGCAGTTCGTTTGCAAAAGCAGCGATCTCATCCGCTGCCTCGCCTTTCTTCGCGAGCGCGGTGAGGAACACAGCCTTGCTCTCGACGCTTACCGACTCAGTCGTAAGCGCGATGACCGCATCCGCGATCTGCGCGGCGGAGAGCGACTGCAACGCGCCGAGTTGTTGGATCAGATTGTCGAGCACGAGAAAAGGATAGGCGCGCGAAGCGATGAGCAAAGCGGAAAGTTTTGCTATTCGACTGCAACTAAGGCTGCTGATTCGTCCGCACGCCGAACTCCGCCAGTATCACAGCGATCTTGTCCAACTCATTTCGCGCGGCGTGTTCGGCATCCGGTGCTTGGTAGCGATTCAACATGAGACAAAATGCCAGTCGCTCGCCAGCCGCAGTCGTGACGTAGCCGGACAGTGCGTTCGCCCAACGCAGCGTGCCGGTCTTGGCGTGAACATTTCCTTCGGCGCGCGTTTTCTTCATGCGATTCCGCAAAGAACCATCCACGCCCGCCAGCGGCAATGCACGTAGATAACTTTCCGCTTCAGCCTGGCGGCTCATGTAATCCAGGAGCGTGACGGTGGCGTTCGGCGTGACGAGATTGTTGCGCGAAAGTCCGGAGCCCTCTTCAAACTCCACATCGCCGCGCTGCACGCCGATCTTTTTCAGAAACCTTTCCAACTCGCGCACGCCAAGGTCTTCCGAAGAAATGCGCCCTATGACGGTCTCGGTATGATTGGTGGTATCGCTGACATTGGTGCGGTTTGAAATGCGTTGCCCTGCCAGCGCGCCGACATGCCCCAGCACGAGATCTGTATAAAGATTCTGCGACGGCTTTTGCACCTCGCGATTGATGTCGCGCATCGGCAACGACTCCACCGCGCCAAGCTCCACCCACTTTGCCTCATTAACCAGGTGCGCTCGCGGACTCAGCCAGTTCACCGTGCGAACTTTCCCGCTTACCTTGATTCCATTGCGTTGCAACGCTTCTTTGAAGAACATCACGAATAACTTCGCCGGGTCGTGCATCGTCACTTCGTCCGAATAGTTTGTTGCGTCGAGAGGCATCTGGCCCGTCACGTAAATGACATTCTGCTCACCGGGTCGGAAGAAATTGATGTCATGCTTGCCGCCTGCCGCGATGGTCTGGGTGCGATTGCTCAATACGACGTAGCTCGTGAGGGGCGCAATGGAAAGCTGGCACGGTTCGCCAACTTTGCCGCCAGGTTGGACGGAGACGCGCAGGGTGTTGTCGTTGATTGTAAGCGCGGAGATTTCTGCGCCGTAATAATAATTCACATCATCCCATGCCCAGCCGGAACCGTAAGGCGAGCCGGTGATGAAGGTTTCGTCGCCGACAATATCGCCGGAGATGCGACGGACTCCCCCATTGGTCAAAGCGGCCACGAGCGGTTGCAACGCGCAATAGATATCGCCGCCGTTGAGTCGCGCATTGATCGTCGGATCACCGCGACCGTACACGATCAAGTCTCCCTTGAGCGTGCCGCGTTTGTCGGGTTTGACTGCGGAGTAGAGCGATGTCTTGATCCGGTAATCGCCGCCGAGTTGATCCAGCGCGAGTGCCATCGTATAGAGTTTGCAGTTGGAGGCGGGGCTGAAAAGTTTTCCGGCGTCGTGTTCAAAGACAGTTTTCTTGGAGTCGAGGGAAACGATTTTCACGCCCCACGTCGCAGCGGCGAAGCGCGCTTCGTTCACGTGTGTGGTCAGGCGCGATTGAAGCTCGGCGAGAGATGTGATTGGCGCGTTGACCTGTGCTTGCTGCGCCGACAGCTTGAATGTTACGAGCAACAGAAGGCAGAAGCAGGAAATTGTTTTGTGCATGACGGCAATGTGAAAAGCCGAGCGGAAATTGTCGAGCGTGGAGATGTGACCGGGTGTGACTGTGTGGCTGGGGTGTGAATACAAACGGGTGAGGCAATGGTAGGGCGCGTTACTCCGTGCGCGCCGTGATTGGCCAGTCAGACGACGGCGCGCACGGAGTGACGCGCCCTACCAATTCAGTCAGGCAATGACCTTCACACGACTTTGAATCACACCCCAGCGCGGTGCTTCTACTTCTGTTCGGCAGGTTTTTCCGCAGGCTTCTCTTTAGCCTTCTCTACAGGTTTCGCAACTTCCTCTTCTGAAGGTGGCGCGATGACGCCAACCGCTTCCGTCTTCCACCGGGCGTAGTCCGACAGGAAGAGTTGTTCCGGCACGAAACCATCTGGTGCGCTTTGCAGAGGGAACTTGGCAGAGACCTGCCTGCGGATGATGAATTCCAAAACAAACGCCGCCCAACTGTGTTCGCCAGCGCGCACCCATCCTGACAGGAAGCGGCTGTCTGTGGTCTGCGGCGTGAGGTAAAGCGCCTTCACCGGTTTGATGAAATCATGCACGGCGTAGAATTGTGACTCGGCATTCGCGGTGAGCCACATGCACTGGCGGTTGCCGTACCACGCCATCGCCCACGGGATGTCGCTCATCATGAGTTCGCTGGGCTTCATCCAATTGCACGTCTGCTGGATGGCGGGCGGATAATACGGCGGATACACCAGCGGCGAGGTCTTCGGCGGCAGGAAAATGAACGCCATCGGCAGACACATCACGATTCCAAACACGACGACGATGGCGAGCCGCAGTTCGCGAATTTTGAGGTTGATCTGGTTCAGCAACGTATTGAACAGTCCCGCGCCGAAGATGAAAATGACGGGCACCAGAAGGATGAGGAGGTTCTCGGAGTTCAACACGGGTGAATCGTCCGTGAGTTGCGTTTTGCCCAGTGCTTGGATGAAGAACAAGACGAGCAGGGACGCCAGCAGGAAATATCTCAGCCGCACAAGCGCGGGGTTGCGATAGCTCAACAGCAGTCCCGCGAGGAACAACGCCGTCACCCAGCTTCCGCCGAGCTTGGGCAATTCGTCTTGAAGGATGGTTCGCGCGTTGGTGCTGAGTTTGTAAAGAAACGGTTTGAATCCCAGTGATCTGAAGTCCGGCTCAAGCGAGCGCTCCAGTTTGTTTTCTGGAAAAAGAATTGTCCCCTCCACGAGCGCATAGCCCGCCGTCCCGAATGGCGTACCACTCACAACAAAGTTCCGCCCGATCCACGGCGCGATGACCAGCAGGAAAACAGAGGAGGTGATGATCAAAATCTGATTGCGGCGTATCGCACAGAAAATTCCGAGAAAGACCAGCACCGGGATGATCAGCCAGCCAAACGAATAGCGAGTCAACATACCGATGCCCGTCAACAACCCGATGGCGACAGCGAGCCACGTCTGTGCGCGATGCCCCCACACGGGTTCGCGCTCCTCGCTTTCAATCCACACCAGACACCAGATTAAGCCCATGAAGATCACCATCAACAGCAGGGTGGAAAGTCCTGACACGCTGAATTGCCACAGCAGTTCGCAGAACAGAACAAACGCGAACGACATCCACGCCACGCTGGAATCGAACAACCGTCGCGCCAGGAAAAACGTCATCACCGCCACGGCGACCAGCAACAGTTGATTGAACAGCCCGATGAAAAAATCCGGATGGTAACGCGCAAACATCCGGGGTGACGAATTCTTGCGTTCCTCCTCCGTCATGGTGCGCAGCCGGGGATTTGGCACGCTCCAAAACGCGTCGGAGGTGTTCACCTTATAATCGAACGGCAGCACTTTCATCAAGCCACCCAGTACGAGTGGATACACTGGCGGATTCGCCAGATCAGGATGCATTCCTTTTAGTTGAGCGAAGTCCGGGCGCGAATTGGTTTCCGTGGTCGTGAGCCGGTCTTGATTGTGTGTTTTGACGAGATAAACGCTGAACGGACGGATGTTTAGCGTGCTGAAGCCATGGCCCTCGGCGAGGTTGCGCCCCACCTGCGCCGCGTCCATCGCCTCCTGCGTCCCTATGTTGCGATACGCGCGCCAGTTGTAGCAGAGCATGGTGATGCCCGTGAGCAACACCACGAACGCGAGTCGCATTCCGGTGCTGCCCTTTTCCTCAAACTTATGAACTAGGTCTTGTATGGACGGCATAATTAAAATCCTTCGAGATGATACGTGTGCAACTTCCGATGAAATGTCCGGCGCGGCATACCAATTTTTTTAGCGGCCAGCGTGCGATTGCCATTGGTTTCTTTCAAAGCGCGAATGATCAATTGTTTCTCCGCTTCCTTCACGGTCAAGTCATTCTTCGCCAGAAACCGGCCTGGATCAGTCGTCGGCGCAAGCTCTGATCTCACCGTGCGCGGAAGATCGCGCGATGCGATGCGTTCTCCGCGACACATCACCACTGCGCTCTCGATGGCGGAGCGCAGCTCACGCACATTGCCGGGCCAGCGATGATTCAACAGCATTTCCAGCGCGTCCGCAGTGAAATCCGCCACCGACTTTGCGTTCTCCTTTGCGAACTCGCGCAGGAAACCTTTTGCCAGCAGCGGCACATCCTCCATGCGATCCCGCAGCGGCGGCAGATAAAGCTCCACGATCTTCAGCCGGAAATATAAATCCTCCCGGAACGTTCCCGCTTTGACCATCGCTTCCAAATCCTTGTTCGTCGCGGCCACCACGCGCACATCCGCCGTCAGTGTTTTGTTTGAGCCAACGCGCTCAAACGTCCGCTCACCCAGAAACCGCAGAAGCTTGATCTGTAATGCCGCATCAATCTCGCCGATCTCATCCAGAAATAACGTCCCGCCCTGAGCCTGCTCGAATCTCCCGATGCGTCGTTCGTGCGCGCCAGTGAATGCACCGCGCTCGTGACCGAACAATTCGCTCTCCAGTAACGTCGCCGACAACGCCGCGCAATGCACCGACACCATTGGCTGCTTCGCGCGCGGACTGAGTTGGTGGATGGCTTTCGCGACCATCTCCTTGCCCGTGCCGCTTTCGCCGAGAATCAAAACCGTGGCCCGCGATTGCGCGACTTGTTGCACGACATCAAACACCTCCCGCATCACGACGGATTCGCCCACGATGTTTTCCATCCCAAACTTTGAGTCGAGTTGTTTGCGGAGGGAAACATTCTCCACCTCCAGCTTCTCCGTCCGCACTGCGCGGGCGATCCGCATCTCCAGTTCATCAATCTGCAACCGACCCTTCGCGATGTAATCGTCCGCACCATGCTTCATCGCTTCCACGGCGAGTTCTTCGGAACCGTAAGCGGTCATCAAAATACAGATGGGCGGTTTGGAAAGTGACTTCGCGCGACCGATCAACTTCATCCCATCCTCGTTTGGCATCTGGAAATCCGTGAGCATCACGTCGAAGCTTTCGCTTTCGAGCAAATCCATCGCGCTCTTCCCGTCCTCGGCGATGTACACATCAAAACGCTCCTC
>CAMCWI010000166.1 GCA_945882065.1 Akkermansia muciniphila | reverse complement strand
TCCATTTGTTTTCAGGGATGATTCGTTGCACGCGGCCTGTGGCGTCAATCACCACGGTGCGAAGGTTGTGGCTGATGCCGCCGCCCAGCTCACGTGTGAATTGTAGGCCAAACTGCTCTGACAGCGCCGTCACGTCTATCAATGTCCCGGTCAGAAAGCTCCAGCGCGCAGTGTCCACCTTGAGCATCGCCGCGTGTCCCCTCAATCGCTCTGGCGTGTCGAACTCAGGGTCAATCGTAATCTCCAGCATGTGCCAGTTGGTCGGGGCGTTTGGGGTTTTCAGCAGCAGATCGTGCGCGGATTTGAAGTTGCTCGTCATCAGCGGGCAGAACGTCGGGAACGGACAACGAGTGAAGATGAATGTGATCGCCAAGGCGTTTCCGCGAAATTCTGCGAGGCTCACCGCGCGTCCAAGCTGGTTGGTGAAACGATAATCCGGCAGCAGATCGCCCTCGGCCAGCGGTTCAACCTCGCGCACGATCCGCATCGTCGCCCCGGCGGGAAGAATGTTTGTCTGCGCCGTTTCGCCCGCGATTTTTTTGACCTGCTCGATCCAGCCATCTGTCTCCGTGACCTTCATCTGGAACGTCACCGCGTCTCCGGCGGCAAGACCGGCAAGCTCGTTTGTGTTCCGCACATCGAACGGCATCGTCATCGCGGGCATGTAATCGGGAACTTCCTCGTGCCGGATGCGAACGGTTTTACCGCTGGCGGACAACTCCACGATCACGCCGCGCACTTGGAACACCTGCAAGTTGGTGTTCGCAGCCGGGACGACCGGATTGGTTTCCATCCTAGGTTTCCGATCACAAGAAATTCCCGCGACCAACATCAATGCGATTAAGCCGAGTGTTAGAGCCTGTCTGAAACCATGATTCAACATGACGCTCACAATGCCGGGAACGCGCGCGGCACACAACTTTGAGATTTGGCCGAGGCGGAGCGGGTGGAACATCCCCGGAGCGGGCTGTGACGACTGCGACAACGAAGGCCAAATCCAAAACCCCTGCCGCCCGAAGGGTTTTCAATCAGGCTCTGAGTTTTAAAATAAGCATAGCGAACATTTTTTCCGTCGCCAAACGTTCGACGATTGCTAGCCTGCCACGGCAGTTGGCAAATACGGTATGAATCTCCTCGAAGTCCAAGATCTGAAAGTCCATTTCCCGGTCAAGCGCGGGATGTTCAATCGCGCGCAGCAGTTCGTTCAAGCGGTGGATGACGTGAGCTTCAGCATTGCGCCGGGCGAAACACTCGGTCTCGTGGGCGAGAGTGGTTGCGGTAAGACAACGTTGGGGCGCGCCATCGTGAGGCTGGTTGAACCGACGGCGGGGCGCGTTCTATTCGAGGGCGAGGACATCGCAAAGATGAGCAGCGGAGAGCTTCGCGCGCGTCGTCGGAAGTTTCAGATGATTTTTCAGGACCCGTTCGGCTCGCTGAATCCGCGCATGACAGTGGAGGACATCATCGGTGAGGCGTTGGATATTCATGGATTGGCAGCCGGTGCAACGGCGCGGCGTGCGCGCATCGCGGATCTGTTGAAGGCGGTGGGGTTGGACGCGGCTTATGCACAGCGTTATCCGCACGAGTTCAGTGGCGGGCAACGTCAACGCATCGGCATCGCGCGTGCGCTGGCGGTCGAGCCGAAGCTGATCGTGTGCGACGAGCCGGTGAGCGCGTTGGATGTTTCGGTGCAAGCGCAGATCATCAATCTGCTCCAGGATTTGCAGCAGCAACACGGCATCGCGTATCTGTTCATCGCGCACGATCTCGCGGTGGTGGAACACATCAGCCGCCGCGTGATGGTGATGTATCTGGGCAAAGTCGTTGAACTTGCCGAGGCGAAAGAAATCATCCGTGCGCCGAAGCATCCTTACACTCAGGCGTTGATCTCGGCTGTGCCGGAAGTTGATCCCGCCTCGAAGCGGAAACGCATCGTGCTGCCGGGTGATGTGCCGTCGCCAATCCAGCCGCCGAGTGGTTGCAGGTTTCATCCACGCTGTCCCATTGCGGAGAAGCCGAGATGCGAATGCTCAGAGCCAGAGTTAAGGAACCTTTCCGAAGAAACACTTGTTGCCTGCCACTTAGCTAGGTGAACGAACTTTCTCTGTCTCAACGGTTAGTGCTGACCATGAAGTCGTGATGGACTTGTTCTTTGGAGTCGGTTGTCACGATAAGCCGATAAGCGACTCCGGGTTCGAGCGGATCAGGGCGGGCGCCCTTGACCTCGGGTTTCATGCCGCGGACGTAACTACCGTAGTTGAAGCTTGTCGTAGGAACAGAGTTTGAAGTCGAACTCAAGTGCCAGATTGCGTGGGGAAACTTGTTGGTCTCCATGTCCGCAATCAGCACGACTTTGATGGCAGTAAGTTTATGCGAGTCGTTCAGCGTGAACGTGACGGGAGCCCCCAGATCACTGGCCTTCCGGCGCGTTGCAGGCTTCACTTGGCGCATCCACGGACTCATTCGGTGAGAAATTTGAATAGGTTTCTTCTCAAATGAGTCTTTGTTCATGTAAAAGCTCAGGGCGGCCAGCCCGAGAATGAGAACAAGGGTGAAAATGACTTTTGTTTTGGACATTACGGCAATTGAGACGGGAATAATTTCTGGATTATTCGAAATTAACCAATGCCAAATCAGACCGTCACAACATGAAGCAAATTATGCAGAATTATCAGAGACAAGCCAGGCGACTAAACGGTTTTACGCTTATTGAACTATTGGTAGTCATCGCGATCATCGCGATTCTGGCTAGCATGTTGTTGCCTGCATTGAGTAGAGCCAAAGAATCCGCCTATCGCATCAAGTGTACAAACAACCTGAAGCAACTTTCTCTCTCGTTGAAGATGTATGCAGATGATAACAACGGATTGATGCCGCCCCGGACCAACACCTGGCGCTGGCCGTCGGCGTTGCGGGATGGTTATCGGGATTTGAACATCCTGATCTGCCCCACGGATGCGACACGCGGCACGCCGCCCACTGTCACAGGCTCGCCATCGCCTGCTGACAATGCACCGCGCAGCTTTTTATACAACGCGTGGAATGATTATTTTTGGCGCGAGACGGGTAATCCTGACGTGAACACTTACAACGGGCTCAGCATGAAGGAGAGTGCCGTCCGCAAACCTTCAGACACGGTTGCTTTCGGCGAAAAGAAAAATATCCCTGCTGCTCCGCCGGAGGATCGGATGTCCAAACATTTCTACATGGACCTCATGGAAGGCAAAGGCAACGACGCTGATCAGGTGGAGCGAGGGTGTCATGCTTCGCGTCAGGCTGGAACTTATAGCAAGTCCGGCGGATCAAACTTCGCCTTTACCGATGGGAGCGCACGATTATTGAAATATGGTCGCGAAGTGTCGCCAGAAAATATGTGGGCGAACTCGGATGATGATCGCAAACTCTTTGCTTGGTAATCGTTTGAATCAGGCTTGAAGCCTTTAACGTAACGCCTGTGTCGCTTCACCGCACAGTTCTACAAACTCATTCTCGACCGTGGTGAGTTCTCGTCCCCGCAGGCTGAGGATTCCCCATTCGCGCTTGAGTTTGCGCCGACCGAGCGGCAACGCCATCAACGAACTTTCCTTGAGTTCAGGACGCGCAATCCATGTTGCCAGCACACTGATGCCGAGGCCGATCTTCACCAGTTCCTTGATCGTCTCAATGCTACCGAGTTCCATCGTGGCATTCAGCACGATGCCTTCGTCCTGAAAATAACTTTCCACCGCCCGGAACGTCTGGCTCGCGCGGCTGTACAGGATGAAGTTTTGCTTTGCGATCTCGGGTCGCGCCACGCCGCCCGCTTCCACCCACGGATGTTGCGGGCCGACGATGAACATCAACTCGTCTGTGAACATAGGTTGAAACTCCAGCGAGGTTTCGCGATGCGTCGCGAGCGCGAGCGCGAGATCAACCCGCTGTTCGCGCACAGATTCGGCTAGTGCCGGGGAATCCCCAGTCTCCAGCGTGACGTGACATTTTGGATGCAGCTTCTTGAACTGACGCAATACGTCGGGCAGCAGATGTTGACAAACCGACAAGCTTGCGCCCACGCGAAGTCGCGTCTCCCCGGTCTTGCCAATATTCGCCAACGCTTCACGCGCCGCGCTCATGTCAGTGATTATTTTTTGTGCGTGCCGCAACAGGTGTTCGCCTTCGAGAGTGAGCGTGGTTTTTTTGCCCACTCTGTTCAAAAGACGGCAGCCGAGTTCGTCCTCCAATGACTTCATTGAATGGCTCACCGCCGATTGCGTGATGAAAACTTCCTTCGCAGTGACTGTAAAACTGCCGGTGCGCGCCAAGCTCACAAACGTCCGCAGTTGCCTGCTATCGAGTATTTCGCTCATGTATGAATTACTTTCCCATCCCCAATAATTTTTTGACCGCTGCGCTTTCTTCGACTGGCATCACCGCCGCTAAGTCGTCAACCGCGCGCAGGCTGTGCGCCAAATCGCAGGTCAAATGCCAGTCGCGTACAAACAAAACAGTTTCAGACATCAAACCCATGAACATGAAACCGGAAAACAAAATGCAAAGAACACATACCACTTCACTTTCACGCAGAACTTTTCTTCAGCGGTCGGCGAAAGGGGCGGCATCTCCACCGAAGCCATGAAAGAAATCGGTGTGACGGATCGCGCGCAGGACGATGCGGGCTGGGAAATGTTCGACGGCGTGAAGTTTGATCCGAAGGGTGATCTCGAAGCGTATGCTAAGGGATTCCCAGTCAACAGCGCGAAGGGCTGAAACATTTAGGGCGCGTTGCGTGTGCTTCCTCCGAGCCGCGCGGCGCGTCATACGAAATTAAAACATGAACACCGCCAATGACAAACGCGCTTTATGGATGCTCGCTCTCCCGGAGCGGAGTGTGTGGTCGCGCGCAGTGAAGTTCGGTTTCACGGCGGGGTTGTTGCAGGCGGCAGTGAATCAGGGCGACCACTGGTTGCGGCACGAAGTCGGTGACATTTTGCCTGTGAACTTCCCGCGCCCACGCGAACGCAAAGCGGTGATGGAACATCCCGATTATTACAAGTTGCGCCAGCATCTGATCGAATTCTTGGAAGTCCACGCGCATCGTAAACACACCGGTGTGCCCGTGATCAAAAAAATCTGGTCCAGCCTCTACAACGGCGAAGGAAGCGGAGTTGATGCCGGTTTGACCAAAGTCATTGCCTTCTAAAAAGGAAACCCCAAACTAAAACAATGAAATTGAAACTGACACCAGCCATCACTACCGCCGCGCTTGTTCTCGCTGCTGCCAACACGGTCTATGCGCAATACACTCCGCCTGCGCCGCTGCAACCGTTCCCCGGCTTCATCAACGACGCGCTGCGCAAACAAGACCCGTACTATTCTGTCTGGGATGTCGGCGGTGCTGTGCGCCTGCGTTATGAGGTGAAGGAAAACGGACTTGGCCTGCCACCCGTCAATGACTTCAGGCAAAACGGCGTGGACAATGACAACAGTTATTTCAGTGACAAGATTCTTGCCCGTGTCGCCTACACCGACAAATGGTGGAGTGCCTATGTGGAAGGCCGCAGCAGTTCCACCACGGGCGATGATCGCACACCGAAGTTTGAAACTGATGATCCCATTGACCTGCATCAAGCCTATTTCACGCTCGGCAATCACAAGGAATTTCCCGTGTCGCTCAAGGTGGGGCGACAGGAATTATCCTATGGCGATGAGCGACTCGTCGGCGCGTTCCCATGGCACAACATCGGTCGCGTCTTTGATGCCGTGAAGCTTCGCTGGCAGAACGAGTATTTCGCGGCGGATGTTTTCGCGAGCCGCATCGTTCTGCCGAACGACAACAATTTTAACGTGAACAACGAGGATGCCCTGTTCTCCGGGGTGAATATCAGCAGCAAAAAGATCCCAAAGGTACTCACCGAGGTGTATTTCTTTGCGCGCAACGACAGCCCCGGAAGCACCACGGCGGACACCGGATCCTTTGCGCCGTTCCAGACGCCTGCGCCATTCGAGCGGAATGTTTATACCCTCGGCGCACGTTTCAAATCGAACCCGGGTGATCTCGGGAACTTTGATTTCACCGTTGAAGGCGCGTATCAGTTTGGCGATTGGCGGCAAACAGCCGTCTCTGCGGAGTTGGATCACGAAGCGTTCGCAGGTGTTGTGAATGTTGGATACACATTCGGCGACGCGCCGACTGCGCCCCGCTTCGCTCTCGAATACGCCTATGCTTCTGGTGACAGCAGTCCGACCGATGGCAAGCACGGCACGTTTGAAAACCTTTTTCCTACGAACCACAAGTTCTACGGCTACATGGATTTTCTTTCCTGGCAAAACATTCATGACGTTCGCGCGATCTTCCAGATGAAGCCGCATCCACGCCTGTCGCTTTCGCTTGAAGGTCACATGTTCTGGCTCGCAGACACGGCGGACAGTCTTTACAACGTCGGCGGCGCGGCACGCACTACTCCCGGCAGTACGGTAGGCGGCGGCAATGGTTACAACTTGAATCCGTCGTACGACAACTACGTCGGCAGCGAAGTGGATATTGTAGCCGGATTCATTCTCACCAAATTTGCTACACTCGAAGTCGGCTACGGTCACTTTTTCCGTGGCGATTACATCAAACAATCCTGGTCCGATGCGGCATTCGGTTCGCAAGACGCGGACTGGGTTTATGTGCAAACCACAGTGCGGTTCTGACCGTGTGTGTCAGCAAGAACCCAATGAACTGGACGTCGGGTTTCGCCACGGCGCCGGGTGCAAACCCGGCGCCGTGGTTCTTATACCCGCCCCACGTTGCGCCATGAAGTTTCCGCAGGAAAAATCCACCGTTAAGCCCGCCCGCCGGCCCCGCGCACGCTCGTGGACGAGTTGCTCGCGGAATAGCGCACGCTGACGGCGGTGGAAATGTTTTCCCGCGCGCATGACACACCCACCATTCGCGGTCGCAGTTATCAAAACCTGCTCCCCGCCTCCACGCCCGCGCACGGCCAGCAATACGCCTTCGAGGTCAACCTCGATCAATGCTCCGGCTGCAAAGCCTGCGTTACCGCCTGTCACTCAGTCAACGGTCTCGATGAAGACGAAGTCTGGCGCAGTGTCGGCTTGCTCGTCAGCGGTCCACGCACCACGCACCACTGAGCGACAATTCCCCGCTCCGCAATCCGAACTCCGCATTTCAACAGCACGTCACCACCGCCTGCCATCACTGCGCCGACCCCGGCTGCGCAAATGGTTGCCCCGTGCTCGCCTACGATAAAGACCCCGTCACCGGCATAGTGCGGCATCTCGATGATCAATGTATCGGCTGCCAATACTGCGTGATGAAATGTCCGTACGAAGTGCCGCAGCATTCCGTCAAGCGCGGCATCGTCCGCAAGTGCGACATGTGCGCGAACCGTCTCGCGGTCGGTGAAGCCCCCGCGTGTGTGCAAGCCTGCCCGCACGAAGCCATCAAGATCACCGTCGTTGAGGTCAGCGCGATCAAGCATAATTTCCAACTCGTCAGTCCGACGCCCGTCACTGGCAATTCCCTTCTCCCTTCATCACCCGCGCCGCACATCACGCTCCCGACCACGCGCTACAAATCCACCAAACCGCTCCCCGCGACCTTGCTCGCGGCGGACCACGCGCGCGTGAGTCCGGCCCATTCTCATTTGCCACTCCTGTTCATGCTGGTCCTCACGCAGCTCGCCGTCGGCGCGAGTGTCGCGGCTGTTTTCTCCGATACGGCCAAGTTGCTTGCAATGGTTGCGGTGGGCGTGGCGCATTTTGTGGACGTCAACTGCGACGACGCGGAATGTTTCGTGAGTGCGAATTTCCCGGAAGAGATTCAGAAGTGGGTCAGTAAAATTTGAGCCGGCTTATGTCCACTGTCACTTCCAAGATGGCCTATTTCTTCTTCCCGTACATCTGCTCAGGCGTGAGCAACTGGCTTTCCGTGGTCTTGAAGTTCTCGCCATTGCCTTCGATGGAGCGATAGAAACAGGATTTGTAGCCGTCGTGACACGCCGGGCCGTTTTGCTCGACCTGGATGAGCAACGTGTCGCCGTCGCAATCAAACGCGATGTCTTTCACGACCTGTGTGTGACCGCTTTCCTCGCCCTTCATCCAGTACCGCTGCTTTGAGCGGCTCCAGAAATGCGTCTTGCCTGTGGCGATGGTGGTTTCCAGCGAAGTGCGGTTCATCCAAGCCATCATCACGACGCGACCGGTCTTTTGTTCCTGAACAATCGCGGGAATAAGGCCGTTGGAATCGAATTTTAATTTGTCGTAAAAGCTCATATTCTACCTATGATTTACGATTTACCCTTTACGATTGCAAGCGAGGTGTTGTTTGCGAGTGATAGTTAACCAACAACACATACCCGCGGGTCGCGGTTCAATCAGCAACCCAGCACCAACATCGCCTCTTGCTCCACCCAATCCATCCTCGGTTGCACTTGCCGGACTTGGCGTGGCGGCACTGTGGCTTTTCAGTCGGCACTTGCCTTGAGGCGGGATAATCGCGATTGCTGAGAGCAGTTGCTCGTCAAACGTTTTACAAATTGAACTCCGGCCCCAG
>CAMCWI010000165.1 GCA_945882065.1 Akkermansia muciniphila | reverse complement strand
AAACCATGAAAACTAAAATCCTTATTCTCACATTGGCACTCGGTGTTTCCGCGTGCCTGCTCACAGCGCAAGAAGGCGGTCAACGCCCCGAAGGTCAACGTCCAAATCGCGAAGGCGGCCCCGGCGGACAAGGCGGCCAACGCGTGATGATGCCGAATCCCATTGTCGAAGCGCTTGATCTCAACAAGGACGGCACGATTGACGACGACGAAATCGCCAAGGCCAGCGAGTCATTGAAGAAACTCGACAAGAACAAGGACGGCAAAATCACCGGCGAAGAATTTCGCCCGCAACGACCCGGTGGTCAGGGCGGACCCGGAGGCCAAGGTGGTGAACGTCGCCCCGGCGGTCAAGGTGTTCAAGGCGGAGCAAACCGTCCGCAGCGTCCGGCTACTGAGTAATCACAGTTTCTAACGAAGGGCGGCGACAGCAATGGCGTCGCCCTTCTTCAATGACCCTCGCCCGATACAAATGAACAACGGGTGAGACACGTTCCCTGTGCGTGTTGTTGAGGAACAATCAGACCTGGCCCATGAACAAACTCTTACTCAACTTCACGCTCGTTTTGACCGCGACATTCTCTTCACATGCCGCCGACATCCCGCTCACATCGTGGCTCACCAACAATTCCGGCCAGTATGCGCGCGTCACCGAGACGACGACCACTGCGCCGGTAACAACGTGGCCGTCACCCGGTATTCAACAGAACAACGCCAACAACGAACAGGTTTTGCCCGCTTACGCCGACGTACACATGGTTCTTTACTCAACGAACTTTGTTTACGTCCGCTCGTCCGATCTTGCGAGTCATCGCATGGGGCCGTGGTATAAGGAATACGCGAAGATCAACGTGAACGGACTGTGGCCGGAGAACCGGTCGCTCACCTCCAAGATTCCGCGCTTCCCGACGCCCGCCGCCAGTCCGAATCAAGTTTCCCAAGGCCCCGTCGGCGTGCTCGTCAACGGCGTCACCATCGCGAATCTCGGCGACGGCTCGGGTTACAAGACGGCCACGGGTCAGGACGGCGGCATCACGGGCGGTGGAGTTCCGGGCAATCAGACCGACGTGTGGATTCGCTGCGCCACGGGAGCGGAAGGTCCGATTCTCGACGGCGGCTTCGGCCATCCAGCGCCCGACGGCGGTTATCATTACCACGCCAATCCGCGCGCGCTGCGACTTCAACTCGGCGACAACCTTTCCTACAACCCGACCAACGACATTTACACTGAAGCGACGAGCAATCTCCATCACTCGCGGCTATTGGGCTGGGCGTATGACGGCTATCCGATCTACGGCCCTTACGGCTATTCGAGCGCTATGAATTCCAACAGCCCCATTCGGCGCATGGTTTCCGGTCACGTTCCGCGCGACGGATCGTTCGGCACGGCGAATCTGAATACGACGGGTCGTCATTCGCTCGCGCCGTGGGCCGCGCTGTTTCACACATTCACCGCCACTCAGGGCACGAACGACTACGAACTCACGGGCACGAGTTACGGCCCGAACGTCTCGGCGAGTTTTCCCATCGGCTGGTATGCGGAGGATTTTGATTTTCTTGGCGAACGTATCAAAGCGAGTACGGGCACGAACTATCAGCAAGGCGTGGACTACGATCTCGACAAGCCGAACGGACGCCAATGTGTGACGCCCGAGTTTCCCGGTGGCACGTATGCCTACTTCATTCCGATTGATGCGAACGGCGCGCCAGCGTTTCCGTATTCCATCGGCCGCTACTGGTATGGCAACAACACCGGCGGACGCGTCGTGAACGGCAATATCACGCAAACCGTGATCACGAATTTCGTCGGCGGACCGAACGCAGAGCTGCGCCTCGCAACACCGGCTGTTAGCAACAGCGTTGTTACACTCGTCTGGAGCGCGACTGAAGGTGGCACGTATCGCGTCGAAGCCGCGGGCAACCTTTCCACCTGCACAACGAACGCCACTGGCGTCGCCGCCGTGCTGAATCGCGGCACAGTCTCTACGCCGGTGACGACAAACCAATACTTCCGTATCACGCGCACTGGCCTAGCACCGTATGATCCGTAAAAACGCATCCATGAAAACAACTCCCATTGGAAGCGGGCGCGGCTTGGCGATCTGCTTCTTGCTTGTGTCCGTTCTCGCATCCCGGGCACATCTCATCGGTGACCCAGCACACGCCCACAGCGCAGCTCGTTACGATTTCAGCATCGCGCCACCGACGACGATCATTCTCGCGCAGGCGGATCTTTCCGGTTCGCGCGCGACCGCGACGAAAAATCATTTGACCAACTCCGCCGCTCCCCGCATCGCCGCCGCGTTCGCGCCGTTTGCGCCCAAGGTCAAGACTCGCGCCGACGAAAATTTTTTCTTTGTCGAGTCCGACGGCATTCCTGCGCACAACATGATGGTCGGCATCACGGCGTGGCAGCAGCAAGTGCCATTGCCGCAGCCGTATTTCGGCGACAACGCATGGCGCTTCTCGCTCGCGCCCGTGCCCGCCGCGCAACCGCAGACGATCAAGAATCACTTTCTACGCGGCGCGATCGCCATCGCGGCAAACGGCATCCCGATTTTTAATCCGCAGAACAATCGCGGCGAGATTTCCGCCGAGATTGGCGAGCTGGATGAATGGGGTGGCCATTGCGGTCGCGCTGATGATTACCATTACCACGCCGCGCCGCTGCATTTGCAGAGCGTGCTCGGCAAGGCGCTGCCGATTGCCTACGCGCTGGATGGCTACGCGATTTACGGCCTGACTGAGCCAGACGGTTCACAGCCAGCCAGTTTGGATTCCTTCAACGGTCACGAAACGCCAACGCTCGGTTATCATTACCACGGCTCTCTGAAATATCCTTACGTCAATGGCGGCTTTCACGGCGAAGTCGTCGAACGTGATGGTCAGGTTGACCCGCAACCGCGGGCGCAAGGCGTGCGTGAGGCATTGCAGGCGTTGCGCGGCGCGAAGATTACGGGTTTTACCACGAAGAGCGAAAAAAGCCACAACCTCCAATACACGGTAGGCAGCGAGACACGCTACGTGAACTACCAGATCAACGACAACGCCAGTGTGAAATTTGATTTCGTGGACGGTCGCGGTCAGGTGCGGACGGAAACGTATTCCCCCCGCCAACGCGGTTCTGGTAGTGGCGGTGACCGTCCACCGGTTGCTCCTCGCCGCGATGGTAATCGTGAGGGTAGTCCGCGTCTGGATCCGAATCGAGAAGGTGGTCGTACCGGCGACCGCACCGATGCACGCCCAGCCCGTAAAGAAGGCGATTCCGACGGAACTCCACGGATTCTGAATCCGAAGCACAGTGGAAATTTTGTTCTGCAAAGCTCCGTCGTGGCGGATGGCGGCGTGTTGCCCGTGGAGTTCACAGGCGATGGCGATGGCGTGTCGCCGCCGGTCAGTTGGAAGGGTGCGCCAGCGGGCACAATAAGTTTTGCACTCGCCATGGATCACCTCGCACCGGGCAACGAGTTGAAGTGTTATTGGACGATGTGGGATATTCCCACGACCGTCACGAGCCTGCCGAAGGGTGCTCGCGGCATCGGGAAGCTTGGTCCGGGTTTTCGCGGTCAACTCGGCTACGAGCCGCCTCATTCACAAGGGCCGGGCCTCAAGACTTACACGATTCACGTCTATGCGCTCTCCGCGCCGCCGCAGATGGACAAGCCCCAGCGTGAAGTCACGCGGGAGGTGCTGCTCTCGGCGATCAAGGATTCAATTCTCGACAGCGCAGAATTGAAAACAACCTACACACGGGCGGGCGGAAGTGCCGGGCCAAAACAAGCCAATCGGAAACCATGAAAAAATTAGTGGCAATTTCTGCGATCGCGTTCGGGTTAATCCAAGCAGTTCCCGGTGCTTCAAGTTCGTCGCCAAACTTCCTCGTCATCCTCGTGGATGACCAGGGGTGGAGCGGCACGTCGGTGGCGATGATGCCGGGCAAGGAGTTCAGCCGCACTGCAAGTTTCCACATGCCCAATCTCGACCGACTTGCCGCGCAAGGCATGGTTTTCTCGCAGGCCTACGCCGGTCATCCCAAGTGCGAGTGTTCGCGTGCCTCGCTCCTGATGGGGCGCACCACGACCAGTCTCAACGCCGTGAACAAGCAATCCCGCAATTGGAATGCGCCCGCGACCGATTCGCTTGCGAACACGCTCAAGCGCGCCAACGCAAATTATCGCGCGGCCCATTTCGGCAAATGGCAGTGGCCGACGCCGCCTGAGAAGTTTGGTTATGACGCGAGCGACGGCATCACGCAAAACGAGGATGGCGACTCGCGTGACGCGAACGACCCGAAACAAACTTTCGGCATGACGCGGCGCGCGCAGACGTTCATGGAGAAGCAGGTGAAGGACGGTCATCCGTTCTATCTCCAGCTTTCCTATTACGCGGTGCATCAGCAGCCGCAGGCGTTGGCCTCGACGCTCAAGAATTACGAAGGCGCGGTCGGCGGTGGGCGCGGTCGTGGCGGAAGTCCGGTTGTGGCCGCAATGACTGAAGACCTCGACACCTGCATCGGCGCGCTGCTGAAGAAACTTGCGGAACTCGGCATCGCAGACAACACCTACTTCATTTACACCTCGGATAACGGCGGGCGCACTGAGGCGCTCAAAGGCGGCAAGACTCTCTGTGACGAGGGCGGAATCCGCGTGCCGCTCATCGTTCATGGCCCGGGGATTCGTGGTGGCACTTACTGCAATGAACCGGCAGTGGGCTACGACCTTTTCCCGACGGTTCTCGATTTCGCCGCGCCCAACTTCGCGCTGCCCAAGGGAATTGAAGGCGGTAGTTGGAAATCTGTTTCGCTGAATGGCGGCGCGGGTAAAGTGCTGCGGCCGATTGACCGGATGGTCTGGCATCACGATGTCGAGATCGCACATCCCCAGACGGCGATGCGCAAAGGCAACCTCAAGCTGCTACACTATTGGGACACGAAGGAGGACTTTCTCTATGATCTTACTATGGACCTCGGCGAGCGGAACAATCTCGCGCAGCAACAACCCGCAGTAGCCGCGCAGTTGCTGGCCGAACTCAAGGTGCATGTGCGGGCGGGTTTGGGTGAACAAAAGTTTGCCGCGCTGGAGAGCGGAAAGTTTGAACAGCAGAGACGCGGGGGCGGCAAAGGTCCGGGCAACAAAACTGGCGGTGGCGGACGGAGGGAAGCGCCATGAGACGTTGGTGGGTTTTGGCGCTGCTCGGGCTTGCGCTTGCCTCGTACGCCGCTGACGAGAAACCTGCCCGCAAAGGCGGTTCGCGCCAGCCCGTGCAGACGTCCAAGTGCAACGATGTCCCGGCGCGCCCGTTCGATCTTATCCTGGCCCGGCCCACTGCGAACTCCGTGACGGTCAGTGTGCTTTGCTATGAAGATGCGGAGGGTGTCATCGCTTTCGGAACGCAACCTAGCAAGCTCACAAACACGACGTCGAAGCGTGCGTTCAGGAAGGGAGAACCCGCTGAAATTGTTTTGTCCGGGCTCGATGCCGACTCACAATACTTCTATCAGTTGCGCCTCGCGCGTACGAACAGCGCGGAGTTTTCGTTTCACACTGCACCAGCACCGCGGCGGCCCTTTACATTTACTGTGACGTCCGATTCGCATCTCGACGAGCACACCGATCCGGTGGTCTATCAGAGCACGCTGGCCAACGCGCTGGCGGACAAATCCGATTTTCAGATAGAACTCGGCGACACGTTCATGACCGAGAAGCACCCGAATCGCGAAGCGGCGTTCAAGCAGTATTTCGCCCAGCGCTATTACTTCGGACAACTCTGCCACTCCGCCCCGTTCTTCTTTGTACTCGGCAACCACGACGGCGAAAGTCCGCGTGGCCGTGGGAACGAAACGGACATCCTTCGCCGTCTGGTCGAACCTGACGCGGAAGCGTTACTTCCCGAATCCCGTTCCCGACAGTTTTTACACTGGCAACGCCACGGAGCATCCCGATGCCGGGCTGCTGGAGGATTATTGTGCATGGACTTGGGGCGACGCCTTGTTCGTGGTGCTTGATCCGTTTTGGTTCACTCAAAAGCAGCGCGCAAACGACAACTGGGGTCGCACACTCGGCGCAACTCAGTATCAGTGGCTCAAGCGGACGCTGGAAGCGAGCAAAGCGAAATACAAATTTATCTTCATTCATCGCCTCGTTGGCGGCGCGAACAGTCAGAACCGTGGCGGCGCGGAAGCCGCGCCGTTTTACGAATGGCGCGGCAAGAACGTGGACGGCAGCGATGGCTTCAAACAGAATCGCCCCGGTTGGGCTGCGCCGATACACCAGCTCCTTGTGCAGAACAAAGTGAGCGTTGTTTTCCACGGGCACGATCACTTCTACGCGAAGCAGGAACTGGACGGAATCGTTTACCAGCTAGTGCCACAGCTTGGTTATTCTGGCAATGGTCGCGCGCCGCACTCCGCTTCGGAGTATGGATATGTCAATGGGACAATTCTCGGAAGCCCTGGTTACATGCGTGTCACGGTCTCGAACGAAAGAATCGCGGCGGACTTTGTCCGAACCCCCACAATGAAGGAGCAAAACCGTGACAGCGGTGCTGCGAAAGTCGCGGACAGTTACACAATCGAACGTCGCTGAACCGACAATCCGCCAGCACGAGGTTGTCCACACTTCATCCGACAAGACGGATGTGGCAACCTAGGGTAATCTCTCCTCAATCAACCGAAGCTAACTTAAAAATCCTATGAAAAACATCCGCGTATTGCTTGGGCCATAAACAAAGCGTTGCGCCAGAGAGAGAGGTGGCGTTCGTCGCGCTGCGACGAACAAGCCCGCGTCCAGCGGGCGATACGAACAACCAAAGACACACGACATCGGCAAAGTCCGTTGCGCCGCAGAACGCGGCACTACTGGTCGTAGCGAGACCAGTTCTACATCGTTCACAGCGCTGAACTTCAAATCGCGATATAACAAAGGCATTGTGAATCCCGCTTACGAACCCTATGACGACCTGCTCGGCCAGATGAAGGATCTGAAACAACAAACATGTCATTTAATCCGCTACCTTGATCAGCCCAAGTCGTCCCAAGCTCCGATCCACGCGAACGCCCCGGGCAAGGCGATGGCAGACTCCTTGCAAGCCCGCAGAAATAAACTCACGAAATACAATAGAACTCTACACGCCAACCATCGCACGCGTGGTGACACTGAAAACAGACGCTGGCGCAGGTGAGACTTCCCAAGCCCACCCCTATGCGCAGAAGCTGGGGTTGGAAGTCTCGCAGATCGTGAACGAGTTGTTGAAAAAACACCTCTGCCTTATCTGACGAAAGTGAAACAGACCAAGGCCAAAGAACTGCGCGAACCCTCTCAACACTCCGATTTTGGTAAAAAATGTATGGAGCAAAGGTTAAAAAAATCGCGGGTTGCTGGCGAAGAGAAACTGGAGCCAGTGGTCGGGATTGAACCGACGACCGACGGTTTACAAAACCGTTGCTCTACCACTGAGCTACACTGGCTAAAGTGCTATATAAACCAACAGAATCAGGCTTTCCGTGCTTGTTTGATTCGTTGAACGTGTGGCACGTTGAAACAGTAAGGTGACACGTTTGCTGTTGTAATCTGTTGCAATGATTTCGCAGCAATGGCGGGTTTCGCCACTTCGTTAAAATCAATGAAACATTTCACGGCGGCAAAGCTATCTGGCGAGCGTGACGGCTTCAAGCCGAAACCGTGTTGCCAGTGTGTCGTGCGATACCTGGGCGACGCGAGCGATTGCCTTCCGGGTGTCGTGCTTTGGCTCGGGTGGGGTGTTGTCATTGTTTGACAAAACCTTATCGCTTCTAGCACCGCTTCTGTATCTAAGTCATTGCAAAACAACAAAGAAATATCTACCATGGTAGACATTTCAAAGTGGACACCTTGTCCGCGCAGCAAGCTCCGCTGGTCGGGCGGCGGGTTGCGACGGCTGCGGATGCCTTGCCGACGCTCTAGGATTCGATTTAAGACACTTTGATTTCGTCTGAGGGTGATTGATGCGGAGAAAAAGAAACCCGGTCGCGCACCTTGCGGTGATGGAATCGCGTCCGGGCTTTTGAGGCGGCGGGAAAGAAATTAGCCACGGCCTCACCTAGGGATGGTTGGCAACGACAAAACAAAAGCCGCTGACTCATCTCTGAATCAGCGGCGTGAAAGGTTCAACCTATTTAGAGGATGCCAGTGCCCAAGGCGAACGCCTGAGGATGGCGAACACCGAACGAAACCCAGCGACGCCCGAACAGGGAAACCAACCCCGACCCTGCCCCCGAGTAGATATCGGAAATCAAATCCAGCGGGCCATGATTGCCGATGAGGAAGTTTGAGAAATCCCCAACGAATATTTGCGAGGTGAGCGTGCTGCTTCCCTGCGTTAAGGTCGTCGGGATCTGCGAGGTGGTCAGTGCGCGGATTTTACGAATGTTTCCGTCGTTGTTGGCGGACATCTCAAAGATAGGCGTCGCTGTGCTGGTGAAGGCCACGGTTCGACTGAGGTCAACCGCGTGATTGCCGCGCAAGATATACGTCAGGTCTTGGCGGTTCACGTTCGCAGATGCCAGTGA
>CAMCWI010000164.1 GCA_945882065.1 Akkermansia muciniphila | reverse complement strand
CAAACTGATCGCTACAATTTCATAAATGATTAATTGTCCCCATCCGTAAGCCTTACCCGTCCAACGCGACAGCCATTCCAGCACATGATCGGGATAAACTGTGGCCGCAGCGATAGCGACCAGAACGAAGTCATACCAGTGCGCATGACTTCGTCTGAATCTCATAAGAGTTTCAGGTTACGCCCCCATCCCATCCTCAAACGAACCCGCCGCGAGCGGGAAGCAAAGATTATCCCGCACGTAACCGATGCCGTTCGCGCTGGTGGCATCGAGGTCGCGATACGCACTCTCGGCTTCCACGACTAGCGGGGCGGTCTTAGTGCCCATCACCTGACAGTAGCGTTGCGGGTAGCCGATGTTGATCATCAGCTCGGCGTAACGCGCCATGTTCAGATCGCCGCTCGGCAAATCCACAAATTGCATCGCGCGGTCAGGCCAGTTCGGTGACATCATGCGCAACGGCATTCCGCGTCGAATAACAAAGTTCTTCACATGGCACGCCATCACGCGCGGCCCGACTTTGCGGAAGCGGGTCTCGAAATCTTCACCTTCCCAGCAGTGCGAGGGATCGGCATTGACGGCCAGAACCTTGTCTCCGCCGCAAATGCTCACGAGCATATTAAAGTCGTCCGCTGTCATCGCAGCTGTGCCACCGTGGATTTCGTGTGCGAGATAGAGGCCGAGCTTGCGCGCGTGGGTGCGGAGTTTGCCCGTTTTTTTCACGAAACGATCCTGACCTTCCTTGAGCAGGTCGTAATCGCCGCCCTTCCAGAATCCCCACGGATAACCCGTCGCCAGTTCCCAACCAAACGCCACGCCCCAGAACATCGGGATGATCTTCACGCCGAGTTCAGCGCAGAGATCAAGCAGGCGCAGACAATAATCTTCCGCCCACTTCTCGATGTCGGCGGCAGATTTCTTCGCCACATCAGCGGGGATGAACGGTCGCACGGTGGGGCTGTTCGTCCACGCCGTCGTGTGAACCCAGAACGGGCAGTGCGCGGAGATGCCGTCGAGATTCAGCTTGGACTTGGTGAACGCATCCTTGATTTCCTTCGCGCTCTGGAAGCCGCCATTGGCATCTTGCAACATGAAATTGGACGGTTGCGCTCCTGTCGCGCCAGACTTCTTGGCGTAGTCGAGGAATTGGACGAGGGACTTCGCGCCGTGTTGCGCGCCTTCGATGCTGGGATGATAACAGGGTTGGGGCATAAGGTTATTTGAGTTCATTGTCTGTGGGCAGAGTAGTCGAGGAGTGAGGGATAATTCAAATTCAAAATCCCGGGATGGATTTTGCCAGTCGCGCGCAGATGGCATCTGCGACTTCAGGCGCTGTGAATGTACTGACAGCCGGACGGACCGCCAAATGTCGCTCTCCAACCCGTTGTCCCCGGCAGTTAATGGACGACTGTACTGCTTGTGCCGGAAAACAAAGATGAATTAGCAATGGGTGCGTTGCCGAGAAAGTAGAGCTACCAATCTCGGTGACGCTCTTGGGGATGACAATATTGGTCAGGCTGATGCAGTAAGCGCTCTCAAACCGGGTCAACCCCGGTTGCCAATTCCCGCTCTGTCTTGAGTCTTAGCTGCCCGCACGCCGCGTCAATGTCGTGGCCTTTTTCCCGGCGCAGGGTCGTGACAATTTTTTGAGCCTTCATCGCGGCTAGGAATTTTTCGCAGACAGCTTCGTCCGGTCGTGACCACTCCAAGCCTTCAACCGTGTTGTAGGGAATCAGATTCACCTTGGCGTTGAGTCGCTTTGCCAGAACGCCAAGCGGTTTGGTTTGATCCAGTCCATCGTTCACGCCTTTGATGAGGATGTATTCAAACGTGATCATGCGTCCACGTTCGGCTTGGTAGTAATCCAGCGCGGAGGTGAGTTCTTTGAGCGGATACTTGCGGTTCACCGGCATGATTCTTCCACGCACGTCATCCGTCGCGCCGTGCAACGAGATGGCGAGGGAGAATTGTTCCGGCTCGTCTGCGAGCTTGCGGATCTGCGGCGCGAGGCCGCTGGTGGAAACCGTGATCTTCCGCGCGCCGATGCGTCCGCCCCACGGAGAATTCAGCAGGCGCAAAGCTCTGAGCAAATTGTCGTAGTTGGCGAGCGGTTCGCCCATGCCCATGATGACGAGATTGTCCACGAGGCGACCGCCGGGGAAGCCGCTGCTTGTTTTACCAGAGGCGAGGGGCGCGGTAGGGGTTGAAGGTTCGCTTGCCTCCAACTTGCCACCTTCAACTTGCAACTTGGAACTTTCCTTGATGTTCCATCGTTCGACGCCCATGACTTGCTCGACGATTTCGTGCGGGAGCAGGTTGCGTTTGAAACCATCTAGGCCGCTCGCGCAGAATTTGCAGCCGTAAGCGCAGCCGACTTGCGTGGAGACGCAGAGCGTGTGGCGGTCACTGGCTTCGCCGTAGAGTGCGGGATTGGCAGGAATCAAAACGCTTTCGATCAGTGAATGATCAGCGAGCTTCCAGAGAAATTTCTGTGTGGTGTCGCGGGAGCCGTGCTTGCGGAGGAGTTGCAGCGTGCCGAGCGTGTAATCGTGCCGGAGTTTTTCGCGCAGCAGCTTGGGCAGATTCGTCATCGCCTCCCAATCGGTCACGCGCTGGACGTAGAGCCAGTCCATGAGTTGCTTCACACGATAGATGGGCTGTTGCCACGAAGCGAACTGGGCTTCGAGTTCTTCGCGGGGCAGGGATTTGATGTCGGTCGGCACGGGAAGGAGTGTAGTCGCTGGAAACGGATACCCAAAGGAGAAACGCAAAGAGGCCAAAAGGCAAAGTCGCAAAAACCGAAGAGACACGAATATTCACGGCTTCCCAAAGCGGGTTTCCAATTCGTGCTAATTCGTGTCTCTCCCTTTCCGTTCCGCGCAGCTTTGCGTTGAATTCTTTATCTCATGTGCAAACAAAAACGTGGTGCGCGAACTTTCGTTCACGCATCACGTACCACGCATCACGTTGAGTTACTTCGTCAGATAATACTTCTCCGCGTAATCGCGCACCATGCGGTCGGTGCTGAATTGCACGACGAGCGTAGCCATCGCCCGGCGGATTTTTTGAATCCACTGGCGCGGGACGCCATTCGCATCGCGATCATAGAAGGCGGGAATCACTTCCTCGGTCAACGCCTTGAAAAGATTCGCGCTGTCCACGCGATCCTGTTCGTCCACGTCTGGCGAGTGCGAATCCGTGCCGATGGCGAAACCATTCGTACCGTCGAAGCCTTCGCGCCACCAGCCGTCGAGGATGCTGAGATTCAAGCAGCCGTGGCAACTGGCTTTCATGCCGCTTGTGCCGGACGCTTCGAGCGGGCGGCGCGGATTGTTCAACCACACGTCGCAGCCGGAAACCATCTGCCGTGCGACGTGGACATCGTAGTTCTCGATGAAGACGAGATGTCCTTTGAGGTCGCTGAATTTACTGAGGTGATTGATTTTTTGGATGAACGCCTTGCCTGCGTCATCGCGCGGATGCGCCTTGCCCGCGAAGATGAATTGCACGGGACGTTTCGTGTCACGCGTGAGCTTCACGATTTGTTCGAACTGCTCGAAAATTAGCGGCGCGCGTTTGTAGGTGGCGAAGCGTCGAGCGAAACCGATGGTCAACGCATCGGGGTTGAGCAACGAATCGAACGCGATGAAATCTTCGTGCGTGACGCGCTGTGCTTGGAGCAACAACCGGCGGCGCGAAAACTCCAGCAACTCGCGGCGCAGTTTGTAGCGCAACGCCCAAAGCTCCTCGTCGCTGATGAAATTCGGGTCGAGCACCTTGTTCCAGAAAACCGGCGAGTTGATTTCAATTGCCCAATCGTGGCCGGACTTTGTTTTCCAAAAGCGCGTGGTGTCGCCGCTATTCGCACCGTTCCCGTTAGTGAGCCGTTGCCGCCAGAACTTGCGCATCGTGCCCTTCATCCAACCGGAGACATGAATGCCGTTGGTGATGTGCCCGATGGGGACTTTGTTCTCCGGCACACCAGGGAACATGCACTGCCACATCTCACGACTGACCTGACCATGCAATTCGCTGACTGCATTTGCCGCGCGGGACACTTTGAGAGCCAGCACCGTCATGCAGAACGGTTCGTGCTTGTCGTCCGTCTTCACGCGGCCAAGTCCCATGAGTTGATCGTGAGAAATCTTGAGTTGATCGCCGAGATTATGCGCGGCATACGCCACCAACTCGCTGTTGAAACGGTCGTGGCCTGCTTCCACCGGCGTGTGTGTTGTGAAAATACATTCCTTGGCGGAGGCTTTGACTGCGTCGTCGTAATTCGCGCCAGCCACCATCTTCTCGCGGATGAGTTCCAATGTGAGAAACGCGGCGTGACCTTCGTTCATGTGGAATGTGGAAGGCGTGATGCCGAGGGCTCGCATGAAACGCACGCCACCCACGCCGAGAATGATCTCCTGCATGATGCGTGTGGTGCTATCGCCGCCATACACGCGCCGGGTGAGATCGCGGAAGTGCTGTTCGTTGTCGGGATGATTTGCATCAAGCAGATACACCGGCACACGACCCACGTTTACGCGCCACGCGATCAACTTCACATCAGACATGGCGATGCGGACGTTGATGATGACGGGCTGGCCCTTCGCATCAAGCACGGGTTCGAGCGGGATGTTTTTCGGGTTTAACCGGGAATAAAATTCCGTCTGCCAGTTGTTGTTATCCAGCGTCTGTTGAAAATAACCCTCGCGATAGAACAGGCTGATGCCGACGAAACCAATGTCGAGATCGCTTGCGGCCTTGGTGTGATCGCCCGCGAGAATGCCCAGACCGCCCGCCGCGATGGGCAGGGTTTCGTGAAACCCAAACTCAGCGGAGAAATACGCGATGGGATTTTTGTGCAACTTAGCCGCATTTTTACGACCCCAAGTGTCTTTCTCGGCGAGGTAACTCTCGAAATCGTGGAGGACGTTGCGGACGTGCGTGGCGAACTCCTGATCTTGAAGGCGAACGCGCAGTTCGTACTCGGAGACTTCGTGAAGAATCGCGACGGCGTTGTGGTAAAGATTCTGCCAACTGCGGGGCGAGAGTTCCTGGAAGAGTTCCTGGGCTTCCTGATCCCAGGTCCACCAGAGATTACGGGCCATTTTGTTCAGGCCATTGACGAGGTCGGTTGTTTCGGTATGCGAGATCGCTTTAGTTGCCATAGTAAAAACTGTATTAAAAGCTGTATATTTGTCGGATACGACTAGGCGGAAAGTAGTAGCCGGATGCGTGCCGCGTAAATAACAAATTCCCCGCACCTTCGTGCAAAGGAGTGAATCAAGACGCAATACCAAGTCAATCGTCTGAAACAACCCCGTCAGGAAAACCGTGGCTGTGATAGCATTGCCGCCGAGATGTCCGGCTTCGGGCGCAAGCGTGCGGGATTCTGTCCATTCGTGATTCATCTGGCTAAACTTGTTCAGTGAATTGAATGGTTGCAAGTGAACCGCCAAGAGTTCACTTGAACATTGGTGTTAAAGGTTACTCACCGGCGGCATGTTCAAGTCATTTCTCATCTCACGCCGAACAACAGGAAATTAGAGAGGACTCACGACCACTGCCACAGTTTTGAAAGAGGCGCATGGATTCATGCGGCATATTCGCGTCGGACCGCTTCGCCAGGCTTCACAATGTTCTGGAGAATTTCATTGCCGAGGAAAACGATTGAGCCGCCGCGTCATCGTGCTTATGCTGGGGATGGTTGCGCGAGTAGCTCAATTGGATAGAGCGTCGGTCTCCGAAGCCGAAGGTTGTGGGTTCAATTCCCGCTTCGCGCACCATTCTTCTAGGATGCTTCGATGTTTCCGGTTTTGAAAAAGTCGCAGAACTTTCACTTTCTCCATTGAGCCGTTCTTGTTTATGCTCACAGGGAATGAGTGAGTCTCAACAGAAATTGCGTGTGTTGTTTGTCTGCACCCAGAACAAGGTTCGCAGTCTGACTGCAGAGCATCTCTATCGCGTGCGAACGGATTTGGACGTGCGTTCATGCGGCACGGCGGCATTTGCGAAGAACCAGCTCACGGAAGAAGTGATGAAGTGGGCGGACATGGTTTTTATCTTCGACGAGTTACAGGCGGAGGTGATCGAGAAAAAGTTTGGCAAAGGCGCATTGGGTAAGGAAGTCATCAGTCTGGGTTTGGAGGATGTTTACCAATACAAAAGCGAGAGTCTCGTTCTGAAACTCACCGCAAAGATCGAGCCGTATCTCGGCAGACCCAATGCGAAATCTGCGGTGATCAAGCGACGCCCATCCAAGGTGACGAAACCAGTTGCGTCCGATACGACCAGGAATTTCAAGAAAAGTTCACGGTCGTTGATGTCGCAGTTGTTGTCGGCGTTGGGTGTGAAAGGGAAGAGCCGGAAAAGCGCGGAATAGTTTTTCTGGAATCCTAGTGTTCAGAAATGCGCATGATTGCTTAGAAAAAACATGGAATTTGTGCTTGCGCGGAAATGCTAAAAACCTTTTATTCGCACCAGTCGAGTGACTCAAATTAAACGCACAACTAAACCAAACAAACAACATCACACACTATGGCAAAAGCATTGTCCAAATCCCAAGTGGCGGCTGAAATCGCCGAGAAGGCAGGCCTCACGAAAAAGCAGGCGGCTGAAATTCTCGAGATTGTTGCACAGCTCGCTTACAAAAACGCGAAGAACACCTTCACCTTGCCCGGCATCGGCAAGCTCGTGCTGGTGAATCGCAAGGCACGTCTCGGTCGCAATCCGGCCACGGGCGAGCAGATTCAAATCCCAGCCAAGCGAGTCGTGAAGTTCCGCGTGGCCAAGGCTGCCAAAGATGCCATCCTCGGCGCCAAGTAATCCGCACACTTTTCAAAAGGCACTCCGCGAACCGGAGTGCCTTTTTGTTCGTTCAAGCTGACTGAGCCGTGACTATCCAGCCACGAACGGAAGAGTTCTTTTGGGATGGCAGGAATTCATGAACCCGAACTTCAAAGTTGGATTTCGGTGTGGGCGGAGTGTGGTCGTCCTCGGTACAGCGACGTGAAATGTTTTGCAACTGGGTTTGGCGTGGCTTCAAATAAATAAGCAGGAGCACTCAATGTGCGCCTGTTTTGATTTCAGCAATGCTGCCCTGATGACCGATCACTTCTGGGCGAATGCCCGTGAGACTTCTAATTGAAAGCTTTTCTCCGTCTTTGTGACTTCGACGGAGTAACCCTTGTTGGTGGCCCATTCCTTGAGCAGCGTTGCGCGAGCTTCACTCGGCGTGGAGACGCGCTGACCTTCAGCAGCTTTTTTCTGTGCGACTTCGAGCCATTTCTGGTCGGCCTCGCTCGGAGTTCCCGCGAGAGCCATTCCAACGGTGAGCAATAATGCGGATGTGAATGCGGTCAATTTCTTCATTATGTTTATCTCCTTGTTTGCCTTGTTTGCCGCGAGGCGGCGTTGCAGTTATTTGGCAGTTCCTGTGCCAGCAGAGGTATTGCGGGAAACAGCGTGACAACGGGCGTTTGGAGGCTCACCAATCCGCAAACAGGACAGCGATGTCGCGGAATTGAAAGGTCTGGACGGAGTGCGGCCGTCCCCGGGCACAGCGACTTTCTCCTGCAACAATTGGCTGGGAATTGCGGGAGGCTTTCGCTCCGGCGAGAATTGCTGTGGCCGAGGACGACCACACTCCGCATTTTGAAACCCCGACGAAATTCAGCGCGCGGCGAGCAGCAGCGCGGTTGCCCCGATGACCAGCGCGATGAGCCAGATCAACATTACAGCCGTAGTCTTGGAAAGCCCTGCGCGCACGAGGCGATGAGAGAGGTGATTCGTGTCGCCGACGTAGAAAGGTTGACCCTTGCGCCAACGAATCAGCACCACCCACGCGAGATCGCCGAGCGGCACGGCAAGAGCAAGTAACGGCGAGATCACGGCGAGACGGTTTGGTTGATCGCGATTGATGAAATGCGGCAGGATGGCGAGCACCGCGAGCAGATAACCAACGAGATGACTTCCTGAATCACCGAGGAACGCGCGCGCCTTCGGGAAATTATGCGGAAGAAATCCGACGAGCGCGCCACAGGTGAGCAGCGCCGTGATCGTCACGAGATATTGTCCGTGAAACGCCGCGACCAGCGCAAACAACCCCGCGCCGATCGCGCCCAAGCCTGAGCAAAGGCCGTTCATGTTGTCCATGAAGTTGAACGCGTTGATCACTGTGAGCAGCCAGAGAATCGTGACGCAGTAACTGAACACGAGGTTTGGGATAAACAATGTGATGCGAACGCCAGCCCACGCGACTATGAAAGCGATGAGGAGTTGCCCGGCGAATTTCTGCGCGGGACGAAGCTCATGTTTGTCATCCAACAATCCGAGGATCGTCATCCCCACCGCGCCGAACGCGATGGCCGCAAGTTGCCACGCGCGTTTGCTCAGACCATGAAGCAGCGGAGCAGTCGTGGCTTCTCCGAAGAAATTGAACTTCAACAGCAACGTCGCGATGACGAGCGGCACAAGCAAACCCGTCAGCACGGCAAGCCCGCCTGCGAGCGGGATGGGTGTATCATGGATTTTGCGATGACCGGGATCATCCACCAATCCGATGCGGACACACCAAGCCCGCCACAGCGGCAACGCGAGGAAC
>CAMCWI010000163.1 GCA_945882065.1 Akkermansia muciniphila | reverse complement strand
TTTTTGCAGCGACTGAACCGACCAACCAGCTTCCCATCAAATGAACAACGGGGGACATGCGGAAGAAGGTTCACTTCCAACTCGTCGCAATCCAGAAACAGCCCACACCCATCGCGACCGCAGCAGACACACCCATCAATCCGCGATACGCCCCTGCCCCGCGACTGCCCATGCGGTTCGCAAGCCAGCCCAAGCCCCAAGAGAACGACGCCATCGCCGCAACTGTTCCGACTCCAAACGAAAGCAGATATGCCACTGAATGAATCTTCGTGGGCAATGCCAGCGCGGGCAATACGCCAAGAAAATGTGAGCTGCCCGCAAGTCCATGCAACGTGCCGATGCCAAACGCCGCGTGCGTGTGCCGATGGGCGGCAGCCTGCTCCTGCGCATGACCGTGAGTGTGAGTGTGGATGTGAACATGGCGATCTCCGTCGTGTTCGTGTTCGTGCGCGTGGACATTTTCCTTCAGGGCGAGTTTCAATGCCCACAAACCTATGCCGAACAACATCACGCCCACGAGCCGTTCACCCCAAGTGGAAATCCATTCGACGGGGATCATGTCCTTCAACGCTAGCAGCAGCAGTCCCACGAGTGCGACGCCCGCCGAATGACCCAAGCCCCATCGCGCTCCCGGCAACCACGCAGCGCGCGGACGCCGCACCGCCAACGGCGCGACAGCCGCCAGATGATCCGGCCCCGTCCAGACATGAATCGCCCCGGCGACGAGTCCTGTGAAAGCGGCGATGATGATGGTTGAAATCAAGCGGGGTGAACTGTGTGGGATTTTCCAGATCAAGGCAAAACAAAGATGAAGGAACGCGGAACATGACGCCGCGTTCCTAATGCTTCGATTTCAACACCGCTGTGACCAAACCTTCCATCGTGTGCTGCTTGGCTTCGACGGCGGGTTTCAGGCCGAGGGCTTCGAGGGCTTTGGTGGTCTCGGGGCCGATGGAGGCGAGTTTGGTTTGTGGAAACTTTTTCAGCAATGCGGGCAGGTTGAAGCGCGCGTGGAAATGTTCCACGGTCGAGCCGCTCGTGAACGTGATCCAGTCCGCGCCAGCTTCGAGGAGTTTATCGCTGGCGGGAGTTGGCGTTGGGGCTTCGCCCACGGTTTGATAGACGGGGATGTCGTCCACGATCGCGCCAAGATCTTCGAGGGCTTTGGGTAAATCGGGGTTCGCCTTTTCGGCGCGGAACAGACAGATCTTCAGGTTCTCGATGGTTTCAAACTTGTTGAACTCCTTCGCGATCTTGGCACCGAGGGCTTCGTCGGGCATGAGGTCCACTTGCAGATGCAGGTCGCGGAGTTTCGTGGCGGTGGCCGGGCCGATGGCGGCAATCTTCACACCGCCAATGTCGCGCAGGTCTTTGAATGCGCGCAAAAAGTATTCAAAGAACGAGGTGACGCCGTTCGCGCTGGTGAACACGAGCCAGTCATAGGAATTCAATTCGAGCATCGCGTCCATCAGATGCTGCGGCTGCGAGGGCATGGTGGTTTTGATGGTGGGAATCTCCAGCACGTCCGCACCGAGTTCGGTGAATTGATGCGCGAGTTCGGCGGCCTGGGCTTGGGCGCGGGTGACGACGATGCGCTGGCCGAAGAGCGGGCGTTGCTCGAACCAGTTGAGTTTCTTCCGAAGCTTCACGACGTCGCCGATGATGGTAACGGTAGGCGGCGGCAATTTGATTTTCGCAGTGAGGTCGCCGATGTCGGCGAGCGTGCCGATGAGGGATTGCTGGCGACCAGTCGTGCCCCAACTCACCATCGCGATGGGCGTGGTCTTGGCCATGCCGTTGGCGATGAGCGTGGCAGCGATCTGACCGATGTGTTCCGTGCCCATCATCACGACTTTCGTGCCGGGATTCTTCGCTTCGGCGGCCCAGTTCACAGCGCAGTCTTTCGCGGCGGGATCGTCGTGGCCGGGGAGGATGGTGAGTTGCGAGCAATGATCGCGATGCGTGAGCGGGATGCCAGCGTAGTTGGGAACAGCCGCAAACGCCGAGACGCCGGGCACGACCTCGAAGGGAATCTTTGCATCGTGGAGTTGTTCTGCCTCCTCGCCGCCGCGACCGAATACGTAGGGATCGCCGCCTTTGAGTCGCACGACGGTTTTGCCTTCGCGGGCTTTGGCGATGAGTTGCTCGATGACGTCGGGGCGATTGTCTTTGGTGTCTTTGGCACGGCGTCCGCCGAAAAGAATCTCTGCTTTTGTGGGCACGAGTTTGAGGAAGGAAAGGTTGACCAACGCGTCGTAAATGACGACGTCAGCGCGACGGAGTAATTCCGCGCCGCGCAATGTGAGCAGTCCGGCATCACCGGGACCTGCGCCAACCAAATAGACTGTGCCTAACTTTTTCATTCGGTGCAGATGGTAGCGGGTGGAGTGGGGTCGGGCAAAACAAAGTGAACAACCCACATCTGGGAAAACAAAAACGGCTGGCGCAGCCAGCCGTTTTACAACTCAGATATGAGTTTGAAGATTGTTATCGTTGGAACTTCCTACGTGCAGCCAAAGCCACAACACCGATTACACCCAACGCGAGGGTGGTCGGCTCTGGGACAACAATCGGATTTGCAGTAATAAGAATGTTGTCGAGCTTGCCGTAGTCGTCATGACCGTCGTTCAACCAGAATGCCACGTAAATGGGGCCAGCATCCGGCGGAAGGATGCTGTTCCTGGTGCTCCATGTATTGCCTGCATTGCCACTCAACAATTGCGTCCATCCTGTCGCCCAAGCGTTAGGTCCAGACGTCAGATTGAGATACCGATTCGGCCCGCTGGTTGAGAATCCAAGATCGTCACCGATATGGTAACCGGCAGTGAATCTGTCAGGGGTGCTCGCTTCAAACATGCGCCACATAAATGAAAGATTCACGTCGGAATAACCCGTCGTGTCAATTCGGAGAACAATACCTGAATCGTGTGCAAATCGGGCAACGTGCGTCTGATTACCTGTGCCTCCAAATTCTTGGACCACCAGATTGTTATCAATCGGACCCGAAGCTTGAAATCGGACGCCATACCAAAACTCGGATGATCCTTCAGATATCTCCGGGATGCCTAAATTTACCATGTCAGGCGGAACATAACCCGGGGGATCCTCAGTCGGGAAACTGGTGTAGCCTTCAAAGGTTTCGTTGAATAATACGACCGCAGAACTATTTGTGGTTGAAAGGTGGAAAGCAAGAATACCTCCCACCAGAGTCAGCATTGACCTGTAAATATGGCTATTGGTATTTGAGTTCATCTGTCCTTGATGTTGCTAAAATTCTTTTTCGTGTTGACTGGTCGAGTTGCTGGTTCACTCAACAGTATTCCCTTAAATCTATATCTATCCTCTGTCAATGGGGAGATTAGCAAATTTTCAATGTTCTGAAACAGATCAAAAACAGATGGATTGCGAGTTCTGGCTGCGGGAACGGAAGTTTGGGAGATCACAACCCCACAAATCTGATCCCAAACTTGATCCATAGCGGGATTGTCACGGGCGACACCACCGCCGTGCTGAGCACCGCGCGCATGGCCGTGGCAGGATCGCCTTTGTAAAGTTTTGCCAACTTGATGGGAAACACCGCCGTTGGCATTGCGGCTTCCAGCATGAGCACGCGTTGGTGTTCCTCGGTCATCGGAATAACTCGGACCAGGATCAGGAACAGCACGGGCAACAGTCCGATCCGCAAGAACACGGCGGACGAGATGACACGCCAGCCGTTGGCGGAATGAAACTCGCCGAGATGATCCGCCATGATCGCGCTGATGAGGATCAACGCCAACGGAATGGCGCACCCGCCCAACCAGTGCAGCACCGTGCCGACGACCTGCGGCACGCTCGTGTTCCAGCCGAGCGCATTGAGTGCGACCGCCAGCACGATGGCGAGGAGCGGCGCGTTGATGAGCTTGCGCCAGTCGCGCCCGATATTGCCGCCGGACAACAGCATCACGCCCAGTGTCCACATCGCCATTTCTACCCCGATGATGTGCAGGAACAACACGCCCGTCGTGGCTTGATCGAACAGCAGCAACGCCAGCGGCAGCGGCACGTAACCGTAGTTGTGCATTCCGACGGTCAGCGCAAAGGTGCGTTTTCCAACCGGCTCACGCAGTCCGTGAAGCGGACTGGCCCAGAACGCGATCAACATTCCCACGCCAATCAGCAAGAATCCGATCAGCGGCGCGAGCAACAAATTACTCGGCTGCGACAGTGCCGGATTGCCGAGCGACTTGTCCAGGATGAGACATGGCAACAGCACGTTCACGCAAACGCGCATCAGGCTGTTGTCCGCCTCCTCCGTGAGCCAGTTGAGTTTGCGGATGAACACGCCGAGCCCCATGACGCCACAGACGGGGACGACCGCGTTAAGAATAGTGCTGGTCTGAGTCATGGCTGGCAGAGTGCGTCAGTCTCCTGCTCGTCGCGGTGGCAAACCAGAGCGCCATCATTCCATTCAGACGGCGCGCACAGAGTGACGCGCCCTGCCTGCCCGCCTCCGGGTTCGTTTGCGTTCAACGAGGATTCAGCTTCATCAGTTCAAGAATAATTGCAGCAACGCTTCCCACTTAAAACTCGCGCACGATCTTCTCGATGTCGTCAGTGGAAAAGTTGTCCACCACGACGAGCCGGTCGGGGCGCATGGGGCGAGACGTTAAGAGAAACACCAGCGAACGACAAGCTGTGGAATCCGGGTGCGGGTTTGACTGAAACTGCCGTGCAGCGGCAGTCTGTCATATTCCCAGAAACCGCAGTCACCAACAGGTGAAGATTTTCCAACCACGGATGAACACCAATGGACACTGATAAATATGCAGCATCGCTTGGGGTGATGTTCTGTCCGGTATTCATTCGGGGTTGTCTGTTTTCCCCTGTTTTGATGGCCGCGCTTGCCCAAGAGCAACACCCGCGACGATGAGGATCATTGCCGTGACGAAAGTTTTCGTGACAGGTTCGCCAAGAAAGAAGTGCGCCCACGTCATCGTGCTGAGTGGGATGAGATTGTTGAACAACAAAACCCGGCTCGTCGGCCAGTAGCCGAGCGTGCGATTCCATATCGCGAACGCCACCACGCCTCCCGCGATGATGCAATACGCCTGTACGCCAAGAATGGTCGGGTTCACCGCCACGCCACGAGAGAGGAGTTCGATGACCGCAATCGGTGCGAGCCACACCGCCGCCCGCCACATCGTGTGTGCTGTCACTTCCACGCCGTTCAAGTCCACGGAAAGCTTTCGGCTTTGCCTGCCGTAGTTTGTCCACAACACACTGGAACTGAGTCCGAGAAATTCTCCCGGCAAACTTACTGAGCTCGCCGCGAGCGCAGGCCAGAGCAACACCGCCACGCCGCTCAATGCCAGAAGCGCGGCGATCCAATGCAGCACACCGGGTGACTGTTTGTTCTCCAACGATTCCCAAATCAACGCCCACACTGGTGCCGCGCCGAGATACAACGCCACATGCGATGCCGAAGTGAACACGAGCGCACCGTTAAATGCCACGATATAGGCGGCAAGACTCAATCCGCCGCGCAGCCACAACGCGCGGTTCAGTTCGCGCGATGGCGTGACGTATCGGCCAAGCCAATTTGTGCCGCGCAGCACGAGCAACAACAAGGCTCCCGCGCAGAGGAATCGTGTCGCGCCAGTCCATACCGGCGGCCATGAAGCGACGATCCATTTCGTGCCAGCATTGTTTCCGCCCCACAACGCGATGGCGAAGAGCAGTCCGAACGCGAGCGATGTATTTGTTTTTCCCGACGACACCGCGCGAGTTAGCCAGCGAGTGAAGCCGATGGCGAGTTCAGAATGAAGGAGTGCATCTGGCAACATCCCCCGAACGCAAGCTGGCTTGGAGCGCGGATGTGTCAAAGACCAGCCGCAGCAGAATTGCAACAAGACGAATAGAAGGAAATACACCCGCAGCATCCGCTCCAACCCGACGGGTGAACGTCCGCGTTCGCCTTTGGGATAGAACGGTTCGATGACCGCCAGTAGTTGCGTCCAAGGAATGACCTCCTCCATGCGCCCGAGGAACTTCTCCCGGCGGGTGATCTTCTTCTTATCGGCAAACTCGGCTTGAGAAAAACTCGCCTGGTGGGTCTCAGGCCTCCAATTTTACGAAACCAACCCACCACCACGTCTCCTTGTATATTCAAAACCAGAAAATTAAATCAGTGTTTTCTTGTAAATATTTCGTCTCAGGACACATTCTGACACGCCTTGTTCTGCAATCCCAATCCGCTGGATTTAATGCGCAGGCTTTGCCAGAACTGTTTTCACCCAGGGTTGATTGTCGAGATACCAACGAACAGTCTCGCGGATTCCCCGCTCGAAAGTGTAGGCTGGCACCCAGTTTAACTCGTTTTTCACCTTGCTCGCATCAATGGCGTAACGCCGGTCATGCCCGGCGCGATCTTTCACATAGGTGATCAACTTCTGAGTGTTCCCACCCGATTGAGGCGACATCTCATCTATCAAATCGCAAATTAATTTCACGATGTTGATGTTCGCCCACTCATTGTGTCCGCCGATGTTGTAAGTCTCGGCAATCTTGCCGCGATTCAACACCTGCCACAACGCTTCGGCGTGGTCGCGCACATATAGCCAGTCACGCACATTCATGCCGTCGCCATAAACCGGAATGCTTTTCCGCGAGAGACAATTCTGAATCACCACCGGAATAAGTTTTTCAGGAAACTGAAATGGCCCGTAGTTATTTGAGCAATTAGTGATGACCGTGTTCAGCCCATACGTGTGATGATACGCGCGGACGATCATGTCGCTGGACGCTTTGCTCGCGGAATACGGAGAGTTGGGCGCGTAAGGAGTCATCTCGGTGAAATAACCCGTCGCACCCAGCGAACCATAGACTTCGTCGGTGGACACATGATGGAATCTCTTGTCATCGAACTTGCCTGCCCAGAACGCGCGACACGCCTCCAGCAGATTGAATGTGCCGACAATGTTCGTGCTGATGAAATCGCCTGGCCCGGTGATGGAACGATCCACATGCGACTCCGCTGCGAGGTGCATGACATGCGAGATGCCGTGTTGTTCCACGACGCGGATCACCGCTGCCTTATCGCGCAAATCCACCTTCTCAAAAACGTATTTCGGATTCTTTGAAACTGTTTCAAGATTCGCGAGATGCCCGGCATAAGTGAGACAGTCCAGGTTCACCAGTTTTTTGACTTCTGGTTTATCAATGATGTGCTGGATCAGGTTCGATCCGATGAATCCGGCGCCGCCGGTGACAAGTAAGTTCAAAGTAAATTTCAGGTTAAATGGTTTCCGGCTTCCAGTTCCGTAATGAGGATTCCACTGCTTCGCGAACCGAACGAATCTTCACACCTGTCGACAGCAGCTTCGTTGTGTCCATCACGCAATTTGAGCGAGGCGTCTTGGCAGCGACTTTGTAAAACTCTTCGTCGCTTTCCCAGAACTCGAATTTGCGATTGGGCTTCAAGATTTTCTCGATCATCCCGACGACTTCCCTTGTGGAAATGAAATCAGGGTTCGTGACGTTGTAAGTGCCGTAAGCCGCGCGCAGTTCCCACAAATCCAAGCAGGCCTTCGCGTAATCACCTCGATGCGAAATGGAGTTCACATTATCGTAAGCCTTCGAGTAGCGCTGCACCTTGCTCAGATAATTTCGGATGCTGTCCTGCTCATCGAACGGAATCCGCAGCCGCCAGATGTAGCTTTGGCCGATACCCGTCATTGCCTCTTCGCCCAGTGCTTTCGTGCCGCTGTAAAAGCTGCACGGCATGTCGCGAAAGGAAAAGTTGGGCGTATCCGTCTCGGTGAAACCAAGAACATGCTCAGGCGACTTGGACACCAACTCCCGCATCTCCGGCTTGGTCATGTCTTTCTCGGTGCAAACTTGTCCACCAATTTTCACTTTCGCTCCAGAGTAAATACAGCCGGATGAAACGTGACCCCACGGAATGTTCATCGCAGCACAAGCGTGAGCGATTGTTTGTGGAAGCATCGCGTTTCCGACAAGCGTGTCGGCCTTGGCAACTTCGCACGCGTCCACATTCGGCTTGCCTGTGTAACCCGCCGCATTGACCACGAACTCGGGCTTTCGCGATTTCAGAAAACCTAGGAGCAAATCAAAGCGCTTGTAATCCACTTCACGCCGCGAGAGTGAAACAAACGGTTTGTTGCGCCGTTGAAGTTCCGTCGCAAATGCCTGCCCGATGTAGCCCGTGCCGCCAAGAAGAAGTATCATTTTTCGTTTTTGAGTCGGTTTGCTTCAGCCACCACGGAAGCGATATAATCGCGGTATTCGCAGTTTGGCATCTTGCCCGTGAGTTCAGTGAGCTGTGACAGGGTGAGAATTCCCGCGCGAAACGCCGCTTCCTCCGGGCAACCGATCTTCACGCCCGCGCGCTTCTCGATCGTCTGCACATACGCGCTAGCCTCATGCAAGCTGCTACTCGTGCCCGCATCCAGCCACGCGAATCCACGCGGAAGACGTGAAACGCGCAACTTGCCGCGCTTCAGATAAGTGACGTTTACGTCTGTGATCTCAAGTTCACCACGCGCCGATGGCTTCTGATTTTTGACGATGTTCAACACATCATTATCGTAGATGTAGAGGCCAGGAACGGCGTAATTGCTCTTGGGTTGCTTGGGCTT
>CAMCWI010000162.1 GCA_945882065.1 Akkermansia muciniphila | reverse complement strand
TTGATTACATCCTCGACCTGCTGAATATCGCGCGGGACACGCGGACCAACAAAGAAGAGATAGCCGCCTTGCGAGGGGAAGTGGATGAACTCGCCAGTGCCGTCGAAAAAATCTCCTACGAAATCCGCAGCGTTCGTGAAGAAGAACGTAACGAACGCGAAAAACTTTTGCTCCGACTCGAAAACGCCCTCCTGCGAATCGAAAAGCAGCTTCCCTCCGGCAAGGAAACCAAGCGGGTGAAATAGTTCAGCGTAGTAATTGGAGTTTTTTCTTATGAACGAGCCGAATTACGACGCGGCTAAAATGCTCCGCGCTGCTACGAAGCCCCTCAATATTCATCTGTCCACGCTGGTCGCCGAGACAGGGCTGTGGGCACATCCAGAAGTTCACAAGAAATTATTCACTATCAGTGGCAGCGCGGCGTTCTTTCCAGATCGTCGCCGCGCACGAACTCCGAAGGGGGAGAAGCGTGGACAACATATCGGCAATGTCACGCTTGACGACAACACTTACGCCAACAATGCCATTAAACGTGCGATTGGCGTAAAACCCGTGAACCTGCTTGGGTTTGAGGCGTGCCACATTTGGTCTGACACTTGTTACGACGAGCGATACCACAACGCGATTGCGAATCTAATCCTGCTTCCGCGAGGACTGGTGGCTGCGGGGGTAATGCCAAAGGAAATCGCTTCCGTGCTGTACTGGCGCGGCAGTCGTTTGTTCCGCTCTGCGCCAGGCAAACTGTTACGGAATGAATTGGTTCAGAGACTTTCCATGGAGGCCAAAAACCGTGGCAAGACTTTTGACCCAACGCGCTTCTTCTGTGAGGACACCGACCTGATCTTTGTTGGGGGGGGGTCACACCTACGCCTTCAGCAGTCAATGGGGCGCGGACACCGAACTCGCCGTGGACGCCCTTCTGAAGACTTTCCTGAATTGTAACGTGACTTGCAGGCCGACACGGCAATAAACAAGCAACAAGCCTGAAGCGGCCTGAATCAATAATCGTAATCAGTCGCTAACTCTAACCAATCTAGGTTGCTGATTTGTTTTATTATGACGGGGTTAATGGGCAACGCCCATTCGTCTTGAAACCAGAGAAGTGTTACTGCGGAAAAACTTTTGTTGGCGCCTCTTGCAGGATCAGAAACGAAAACCGCCGCGCATGTAATGTCAGGTAGTTTGGGATACTTCTTAACCGTCGCAGGGGAGTGGTCAATTATCACCTGAGCAATTCGAGGTCTTAGCACGCAAACAAAAGCACTCAAGGACAGTTTTGCTTTGGCAGTTATTTTTGCTCGTTCTATTTTGTCTTGGTTTATCTGCTTGGTCGGGTAGCCAGCCAACCACCCTGAATATGTTCGCCATTGAACCTGTTCATCCAGTTGCACAGTTACGCCACATTTCAGACGGAATGAGCGCAAATTCGTTTCTGCATTCTTCACGTATGTTTTCTGGTTGGTTTAGATTTCCAGTGCGACGCAGTGACGGCATCCAAACGAATGCCACCACCGACCGAGATAAAATCGCTTACAAGCTGTTCAACACATCCACCATTTGTCGTAGCCGTCCGTAATCGCGGCGGTTGAAGTTGAACGCGATGCGTTGCAGGCCAAGTTGATCGTTGTCCTCTTGCTCTTCGGGTGTTGGCTCTATGCGTTTGATGGGCGAGCCAACAACGATGTCGGCGTAGTCTTCATTGATCGCTTCAAGCGCGGTGTCTGTGGGCGCATTCTTGAGCCGGATGATGAACAGGTCTTTCACAAACCGCGTGGAGTGGAAGTTGCGATAGAACCGCGCGACGATCTTCACCGCCTCGTCTGCGTTGTCAGTGATGCGATAGAGATTCAAGTCGTCGGGCGAGATCAATCCGTCGCGCAGGAGATGTTCGCGGATGTTTTTGTCCCACGTCTTCCAATATGTGCCGCCGGGTTTGTCCACGAGCACGAGCGGCATGAGCTGGCTCTTGCCGGTCTGCATGAGCGTGATGGCTTCGTAACCTTCGTCCATCGTCCCGAATCCGCCGGGGAACAGCACGATGGCGTCCGAGTGCCGGATGAAGATGAGTTTGCGCGTGAAGAAGTATTTGAATGTGACGAGCTTCTTATCTTCACGGATGACGGGGTTGGCACTCTGCTCCCACGGCAGGCGGATGTTGACGCCGAAACTATTTTCCGGGCCTGCACCTTCCATGCCCGCCTGCATGATGCCGGGACCTGCGCCGGTGATGACCATGAATCCGGCTTTCACGATCTTTTGACCGAAGTCAACGGCTTGTTGATATTCCTGTTTGGTCGGGCCGGTGCGCGCCGAACCGAAGATCGTCACCTTGCGATGTTGCGCGTAAGGCGCGAAGAGCCGGTAGGCATAACGCAATTCACGCACGGCGGTCTGGATGACGCGCACGTCGCCCGTGTCTTTCACGTCGGTGAGAATCTTGAGCGCGTTCTCGATGATATCCGCGACCGAGTCTTCATTGTAACCGCCGCCTTTGAATTTGATCAGGTCGAGGACGCGGCTGTGCAATTCCGGATCCACCGGAGCTCTTTCACTCTTGTTGTTCATGCGCGCGAGAATAGCGGGCAGGCGGAGGTTTGCAACTGTGTCTGTGCAAAGTTGGGCGTGACGGGAAGCAGCGCGCAGCTTGGCGTCTTACTCTTAATCCCACCGTGGGTCGGAGATAAAGAAAATGATTACGATTAAGACCAAACCTGCTGCACGGCACTTTCAGCCACACCCAAACAAATCCAAACTTTACAAACAGTCCGTCACCGTGCCAGGCTATCCGGGCTATGATGAAGAAACCTTTGATGATTTTGCCGCTACTCCTGCTGCTTGCGGGATGCACAAGCCTCTCCACGAATCTCTCGGCTCAACGCCAGTTGCGTAACGCTGAAAACCTCTATCCCGTAGAGGTCTCGTTTGACTCGCGCCAGCAATCGCTGCGTTGGGATTCCATCCAGGTCTCCGTGATGGTCGGCAAGGATTCCTACCCGATGCGCCGCACGCATCTGATGAACAATCGTTGGGAAGGCCTCGTGCCCGTGCCTGCGGGCGAGAAGACCGTGAGCTACTTCTACAAGTTCAATTACGATTATACAGACTTCGGCAAGGTCGGCAAAGCGAGCGCGGCCTCCCGCACCTACAAGTTGCTGATTCTGGACAACTGAGGTTGCGACGGCTTGAAACACATTTGAGAGACGGGTGCTGGAAACAGCGCCCGTTTTGTTTTGTACGAGCTTGTTTAAAAAATCGCCCGCCTACGGCGACCGTTTGAACAGCGTGCCACAAAAGCTTTCGGGGCAGCCAGCATCCATCAACCGGGTGTTCGCCATTTTTCGGTGGCGTCTCACGCTGCTGCGCTTGAGGACGCGCTGAAATCCGTGTCCGGTCTTGAAAACCACACGATATTTTGCGACAGAATTCTTGCCATCGGAGATTTGCTGGTTACAACTTCTGGCATTGATGACCACGCCCGGCAGGGGTGAACCCGAAAACAGCCTCGTTACGAAGAAGCAGCCGTGGCTGATTGGCGGTGCGGCAATCCTTCTCTACTTCATCACGCTCAGTCACTGGATCACGTTGGGAAGTCTGGAAAACATCTCCCACATTGCCGGATGGAATTTGCAGTCCGTTCCTGCGCGTCCGCTGGCGTGGACGGTGTTCGCGGTGTTTCGTTTGCTGCCGGAGGCGTGGATTCCGCTCGCGGCAAATGTTTTCACCGCACTCGTCGCGACGCTGGTTCTCGTGCTGCTTGCGAGATGCGTGGCGTTGTTGCGCTACGATTTTTTCCCTGAAGGCGACATCCGCAAGACCTCGCAGGTCGGTTTGCTCACCATCCAGTCCGCATGGATGCCGCCTGTGCTAGCCGCGCTGATCTGCGGATTGCAACTCGGCTTCTGGGAGCACGCCACCGCTGCGACGGGCGAAATGCCCGCGCTGTTGTTGTTCGCGTTCGCCATGCGATGCCTGCTCGAGTTTCGCATCAACAAAAACGAATCCTACCTCGCGTTCGGCGTAACGACCTTCGGCGCGGGTATGGCGGATAACTGGGTGATGCTCGGTTGCTTTCCTGTGTTGATCGCAGCACTCATCGGATTGAAGGGGTTGATCTCCTGCTTGAATCCGCGATTTCTATTTCGCATGGCGGTGTGCGGGCTGGCGGGAGTGTTGCTTTGTCTCCTGCTTCCGATGCTGGCGAAACTCTGGACATCTGGCGCAGCGGAGATGTGGACTGAGTTGCTGGAGCATTTCAAAACTCAGAAGCGCCTGTTGTGGTTGTTGAAGCTCGCGCCGTTCCGGTTGCTCGCGCTGATGGGGCTGATTCCGTTCCTGATCCTATCCGTGCGCTGGAAGTCCCACACCATCCAGCCCGCCGACGACACGCCGCAGGGAGTTTTTTTTGCCAAAGCCACGGGGCATTTCATTCACGCGCTGTTTCTTCTCGTGGCGTTGTGGTTCGCGTTGGAGACGAGAGTCGGGCCGAAAGATTTCGCGTCTGCGCCCATCCAACTGACGCAATCGTTTCTGTGGGCCATGGCAGCGGGCTATTGCGCGGGTTACTTGCTTTTGTTCAAGCAGGGCACGGTTCAACTCCGCCCGTCCAAACTCGCCGCCAACGTCGTCCGCCTACTCATGCTCGCGATGATGGCACTGTTGCTCTGGAAAAATTTTAGCGCGATCCAACTCACGAACAGCGCGGCAGCGAGAGAATTCGCCAAGGCGCTCGCAGATGATTTGCCGGAGGGGAAAGCCGTCGTCCTGAGCGAGGAACGGCAGACGCGGCTGCTTTTGCGGGGCGAACTCGGTGCGCGCGGTCGCGCTGGCGATGTGATGCTCGTGGGCACGCCGCAACTGATCTCGCCGCGCTATCACGCGTTTATGGCCGCTAAATACGAAGCGCGCTGGCCGACGATCCTCGGAACAAACACGGCGGAGCGGATCACGCCGGACGTATTGGTGAAGACCTTGGTTTCGCTGGCGAAAAAGGAGGCGATCTTCTACGCGCATCCGAGTTCAGGATTGTTCTTCGAGAGGTTTGCGGGCGAATCCAAGGGCGCAGTTCATCGGCTCACGTTGAGAACGAACGAAGATATTTCCGTGCCGCCGCTCACTGCAGTTCAACTCACCGACAACGAACGCCTCTGGCAGGATCGTTGGTCATCGCACATCGGGAAACGCCTCGCGCAGTTCATAAGTCAGCGCGCTGAAGCCATGCGCTGGAAAAGTTCATCGCTCAAATGGCTGCGCGTCACCGAGCGAGAGAACGCCACCGCTGCATTCCTGAGCGGCGCGTATTCCAAGGCGATGAATCATTGGGGAGTTCAGTTGCAACAAGCGGGGCGCAGCGGCGAGGCGACACAGTGGTTTCGCCGCGCCATCGAGTCGGATCCTGCCAATCTCGCCGCGCTTATCAATCTGGAATATGCCCAACGCCGGTCACGCGGAAAAAATGCACCGCTCGCGATGTCGTGGGCGCGCGAACATTTTGCGGAAGCGTTCGAGCATTATGAGAGTTGGTATGACGTCATCAGCCGCAACGGGCCGGTGGATGAGCCGACGTATCTGTTGCAGACGGGGCGACTGCTTCTGGCCACGGGAAATCCGCGTCAAGCCGTGACTGCGTTCAAGCGTTGCACGGAGCTTTGCCCCAACTGGCCGATGCCGAAATTGTTTGAGGCTCAAAGCTATAATCAGACGGGCGCGTTCGAGCGCGCGCTGGAATTGACCACGGGACTTGAAAGCCAATCTGAACTCTTCCGAGGCGCGGGACTTGCCCGGCTGTTGGAGTGTCACGTGACTGCGCAGCGCGGATTGAACCGCACGAACGAAGCGTGGGAAGCCATCGAGCAATACGTTTCCAAACACGCGATGCAAGGCGACGTGATCTCCACTGCTGCGATGCTCTGCTCAACGGGCGGAAGAATTGAACGCGAACTGGAATTGCTGGTGGCATTGTCCGCGCGCATGAAACCGGATGCGGGATTGTTGACGCGACGCGGGCTGGCGGAGTTCCGACTTGGCCGAAACAAACAAGCGGCGGAGACGTTGACCCATGCGCTTGATCTTGCGCCGGACGACGCGCAGACGCGCTTGTTCCGCGCCGTGGCACGGGTTGGCGATGGGCAGACCGATGCGGCTCGCGCGGATTACGAGTTGTTGCTCAAGAATCCCGGCAGCGCGCAACCGGCGTTGCTTGGCCTCGGCAACATCTCGTGGAGCGCGCAAGACACGAACGCTGCGATCCTTTACTACGAGCAGTTCATGTCCAACAACGCGTCGGCCACGCCGCAGGCGTCTGTGGTTTCGGAACGGCTCAAGCAGATGCGGGATGAGTAGTAAAATTCCCGCAGTGCGGACGGTTTCCGTCCGCAGCGCGTGAATGGCGAACCAACCGGTTCGGAAGCAGAGCAATGACGTAAAAAGCTGAAATCAGCGCGCCATTGCTTAGAGGGACAGCCGCCCGACAGCTTTGACTCGCAACATCACTGGACGATGAGCATAATTTCTCCGAACGTGACTCATCCTGAATCAGCAGAAAACTTCGCGCGGAAAACTTCCGCCGCGCTCGCCGATGGAACTTTCATCCGACTCGTCTTGTCGCGTCCTGTCAGCAAAGAACTGCCGCAAAAAATCATGGCGCGACTTATCCGGCTGCGCGGCACGCCGCATCTGTCGCTCACGTTGCGAAATTCCACGCAGGACATGGCGAAGAATCTGGTGATGCCGCAAGTGGCGGGGTGGTTGAAGGAACAGCTTGGCGGCGCGTTTCGCAGCGCGCTGCTTTGTACCACCACTCGCGACTGGCAGTTTATTTCCAACGAGTCGGGAGTGGCGCGCTTGGTGGATCACAAACCTTCGGAGACGCAGTTGGTCTCGCAAGATCACGACAAGAAAGCTGCGTGCATACTTGATTCCAGCGCGGCCGATTGGTTGCACGGTTTGGAAATCCTAGATCGCGATGGGCGCGTGCGCGCGTCCATGGCCGACAAGCATCGGCAGATCAATCACTACCTCGAAATTGTTTCGCATCTGGCAAAAGACTGCGGCTGGCTGGAAATGCCAAAAGAAGCCGCGTCTCTCCATTTTGCTGACATGGGGTGCGGCAAGGGTTATCTCACGTTTGGCTTGTGGCATCTCTTCGCACGGCTTCAGAAACGGCCGGTGCGCGTCACGGGAGTTGAATCACGCCCCGATCTTGTCAACACCACGAACCGGCTCGCCAAGCAGATCGGCGCGAACGGGCTCGAGTTTGTTCAGGGAGACATTGCTTCCGTCAAACTGCCGCCGCTCGACGCGCTCATCGCGTTGCACGCGTGCAATACGGCCACGGACGAAGCGATCAAGCGCGGCATTGAACTCGGGGCGAAGTTGATTGTCGTCGCGCCGTGTTGCCACAAGGAATTGCGTCCACAACTTGGCAAACCCGAACCGCTCGCAGCGGTGTTGCGGCACGGGCTGATGGAAGAGCGCATGGCAGAGTGGGCCACGGATGGATTGCGCGCGTTGTTTCTGGAATGGGCCGGTTATCGCACGAAGATCATGGAATTTGTCGGCGGTGAACATACGCCGAAGAATCTGATGATCGCGGCGGTGCGTGAGCGCGAGGCGTTTGTGGATGTCGCCGCGCGGAAGCAGATCGAGGAGATGAAAACGTTTTTAGGCGTGGAGCGACACGCGTTGGATGCGTTGCTCACGGAGTGCGCCCGTCCTCGGACGCAGCAGCGTGAACCTTCCGAGGGCACTCAAAACGGTCTTGCTGGTGGCTCATTGAACATTGCTGCGCCCGGGGACGGGCGCACTCCGAACCCGAAATGAATCTGGAATCAATTGATTGGGAATCGTTGGAGCAGATGCGCGCCGCGTTTCTTGGTGGGACGGCGGGCGCGCAGGATTATTGGCGGAACGAATCTGATCTCGCGGCATACGATGCGACGTTCGCCCAACGCATTGGTTGGAAGTGGGATTACGTGCTGGAAGAATTGAAGGCGCGCGGATGGTCGCCGCCAGCGGGGGATGTTTTAGATTGGGGCAGCGGCAGCGGCGTGGCGGGCCGGGCTTACCTCGATCACTTCGGCGTGAAGGATGTCAGTGCGTTGCGCGTGTTGGATCGGTCAACGCTAGCAACGGCGTTTGCGGCGAGACGGGCGCGGGAGAAGTTTTCTGGACTCAAGGTCGTCGAGGAAATGCAACGGGCCGATTCGGAGATCGGCGTTCCACCGGCGGTGTTGCTCATCAGCCATGTCCTGACGGAGATGACGCAGGAACAAACGCAGGCGTTGGTGTCGGCGGCAGTGTCGGCGGAGTGCGTGATCTGGGTTGAGCCTGGCACTTACGAGGTGAGCCTGACGTTGATCGCTATTCGGGAGCGATTACGGGCGCACTTCAATGTCGTCGCACCTTGCACACATCAGGAGCGCTGCGGGATTTTGTCGCCGGAGAATGAGCGGCATTGGTGTCACCACTTCGCATCGCCGCCGCCGGATGTTTTCATGGACAGCGATTGGGCGAAGTTCGCGAACATGCTGGGGATTGACCTGCGCGACCTGCCGCTGAGTTTTCTCGTGTTGGATCGCCGTGCCGCACCGGCGTTGTCGGCGTGCGCCGGACGTGTCATCGGCCATGCGCGACTCTACAAAGCGCACGCATTGATGCT
>CAMCWI010000161.1 GCA_945882065.1 Akkermansia muciniphila | reverse complement strand
GGTTGATGGGGCAGAACGTCTTTTCCCAGGGTAGCTCGTTCCTCGCAACCGCTGGGCTATATGATTCAACCCCATTGGGGTTGGGGAACGGTGACGCAACGCTGGTTTTCATTCGCTCTGTCACAGGTTCTATTTCCGAAAGGCATTAGGCTTTTATCGCACCCCGCGCCGAACTTCTTCTTGTCACGCGGCCTCCTGCGCTTCTACTCTGCGACCAGCGTTTCGGAAGATGACGTTTTGAAATGATTGAGCTGATCCAATTTCCGTGGAGTCCGTTTTGCATCGTGCAACGGCGGTTGCTCGAATTTTCCGGGACACGCTTCAAAGCTACTAACCTTAAGCTCACCGGCGATCGCTCTCTCATCTGGAAGCTTACCAAGGAACGTTATTACGCGGCACCGGTCATCCGCGATGGGCGCAACGTTTTGTTTGAGACTGGTGAAAACACCCAGGTCATCGGCAAATACCTCGATCAGAAATTGAAGCTCGGTTTGTTCCCGGCTGAACTAGAGGGTGAGCAATCCATCCTCTGGCGTTACATCGAGAACGACATTGAAGGACTGACGTTTAAGCTGAACGATGCGCACTTCCGCGAATTTGTCTCCAAGCCCGACCAGCTTTCCTACATCCGGCACAAGGAACGGAAGTTTGGTCGCGGCTGTCTTGACCAGTGGCATGCGCAACAAAAACCGATGCAGGCGCAACTTACGGAACGTCTGATGCCGTTCGAGGAGATGCTCGCGTATCGCCCGTTCCTGATGGGAAATCGTCCGCGCTTTGTGGATTTTGATTTAATCGGCATGCTCGATAATTTTCTCTATTCAGGTCACTACAAGTTGCCCGCACAACACAAACAAATCTCCAAATGGTATCGCAAGCTGGCATCTGCCAAGCTTTTCCAATTCGTAACGTGAAGAACTACATACTCGACACCAATGTCCTCCTCCACGATCCCAACTCCCTGCTCAATTTTCAGGACAACAACGTCCTGATCCCCATCGAAGTCATCGAGGAAATTGACCGGTTCAAACGCGAGTCCACCGAGTTGGGCCAGAACGCGCGCACCGTTTCGCGCATGCTCGATGCCTATCGCGGCAAGGGCAGTTTGAGCGATGGCGTGAAGCTGCCCAACGGCGGCAAGCTCCGCATCACTGTTGAGAAAAAAAGTCTTACCAACGGTGGTAGCAACGGAAATGGTCACGCCAAAGGTATGAGCGTGGACAACAAAATCCTCGCCGAAGCCAAGATCATCCAGAAGGCCGATCCAAAAAACGAAACCATCCTCGTCTCCAAAGACATCAATCTCCGCATCAAAGCCGACGCCATCGGACTCGACGCCGAGGATTACGAGACGGATCGCGTCCACATCAAAGACCTCTATACGGGGATGATTGAAATCGTGGTCACCCCGCAGAAGCTCGCGGACTTTCGCGCCAACGGTGAACTCGAAGTCAACGGCGGCAAGCAATATTTTCCGAACGAGTATTGCACTCTGATTGACGAGACGAATCCCAAGAAATGCGCGCTCACCAAGGTGGACGCTACCGGCACGAGGCTGATCCCGATCATTGATTGCCGCGAAGGCGTGTGGGGCATCAAGCCGCGCAATCGCGAGCAGCACTACGCCTTCGATGCGTTGCTCGACGACCGCGTCAAACTCGTCACGCTCATGGGCAAGGCTGGCACGGGCAAAACACTCATGGCGATGGCTGCCGGTTTGAAACGCACCGTGCTGGATCGCGAATTCCGCCGCGTCGTCGTCGCGCGACCAACGATTTCCATGGGCAAGGAACTTGGCTTCCTGCCGGGTTCGCTCGAAGAAAAACTCGCGCCGTGGATGCAGCCGATTCACGACGCGCTAGAGATGTTGAGCGATCTCAACATGGGTCACGACCATCGGCGCAGCGGCGATCTGATGCGCAGCGGCAATATCGTGGTGGAGGCGTTGAGTTACATTCGCGGACGCAGCATCGCGAATCAATTCATGATCATTGACGAGGCGCAGAACCTGACGCCACTCGAAGTGAAAACCATCACCACCCGCGTCGGCAACGGCACGAAGATCGTCTTCACGGGCGATCCCTACCAGATTGACAATCCCTACGTGGACGGCTCATCGAACGGGTTCAACTACATCGTGAGCAAGTTCCGCCCGGAAGCTGTGGCCGCGCATGTGGAATTGCAAAAAGGCGAACGCTCGGAGCTGGCGGAGTTGGCGGCAAATATTTTGTGACGGTAGGGCGCGTTACTCCGTGCGCGCCGTCGTGGTAGAAAAGAACGCGCTCGTTCAAGAAGCGGCTCGCAGAGGACTGCAAGCCCTACCTTTAGCTACGTGCTGTTGTCAGGTTTGAGACCGCAACACTCTCCCTGCCGAGAACGGCGGTGTTTAATTTTCACTCCGCCTGAATCAACCCCACGCGCATGGCGTAGCGGACGAGTCCGGCGACGTCGTAAATGTCGAGTCTCTCCATCAATTGTGCGCGATGCGTCTCCACAGTTTTTGCGCTGAGGTTCAGGTCGCTGGCGATTTCTTTGGTGCTGCGGCCCTCGGCGATGAGTTGGAGGATTTCGCGCTGGCGTGGCGTGAGCTTGTCGAGCGATGTGGATTTGCCGGGCGCAGCGGTGCGGTTGAGGTAGCTGTCAATGACGCTGCGAGAGATGGAGGGGCTGAGATAGATTTTATTGTTGAGAACAGTTTCGATGGCGAGCTTGAGTTCCGTGATGGCCGAGTCTTTGAGCATGTAACCGCTCGGGCCGATCCGTAGCGCGCGCAAAACATATTCCTCGTTGTTGTGCATGGAGAGAATCAATGTTTTGACGGTGGGGAAATCCCGCGTGACGCGTGCGGCAACTTCGAGGCCGTTGAGTTCCCTCATGCCGATGTCTAGCAACACAAGATCGGGAGAGAGTGACTCGAGCGTTTCAAGTGCTTACCTCCCGCTGCTTGCTTCCGCAAAACCGACGCGTGTCCGTTTCCCGCTGTCATCAGGTTGCAGCATGACCCAAGTGTGCGAAGACGGGAAACGAGAGGAAATATTTTTCAGTCGCAGCTAGGTTGCCGCGTGTGATTAAACCCAACTCCGAAGTGGGATTCGCAACGAACGGAGTGTGACCGTCCTCGGCCGCAGTCCCGCTCCGAGCGGGATGATATGCGTCGTGTTTGAAAATATCCTGCGACTTGGTTGGCGTAACTTCCTGCACCCGATGACGGGCGCACTTCGGCAAAGGCATCCCCGTTGTCACTCGCTTTCTGCTTCAGAGTTCGGGTTGAACCTGACACCAGCGGTTGAATCCGCCACACAAAAGGCACAAGAAACACAAAACAGTGGGAAGCGGTGAGAGAATGATTCCGCGAGTCTCCTACAATAAACCGACACGCGGACACAGGTTCGCGATCTCGCACCCGGCGCAGTCCGGCTTCCTCGCATCGCAACGCCGCCGTCCGTGCCAGACGAGGCAGTGGCTAAACGCGATCCAATCTTCCTGCGGCACGAGCTTCATGAGTTCAAATTCAATCTTCACTGCATCCGAACCTTTGATGATGCCGAAGCGATTGGTAAGCCGCGTGACGTGCGTGTCCACGATGACGCCGACGCTGATGCGGAACGCTTCTGCGAGAACGACGTTCGCCGTCTTGCGTCCGACGCCGGGCAATGCGTGAAGTTCATCCATCGTTTGCGGAACTTCGCCGCCATGTTTCTCGACCAAGCCTTGGCAACAGCCTTTGATGTTCTTCGCCTTGTTGTGAAAAAAGCCAGTTGTCTTGATCAACTCCTCCAATTCCTCGATACGCGCTCCGGCAAAATCCGCTGCGGTGCGATACTTCTTGAACAAGTTCGGCGTGACGATATTCACGCGCTTGTCGGTGCATTGCGCGGAAAGGATCGTGGCGACGAGCAATTGAAGCGGATTGGCGAAGTTGAGTTCGCAGCGAAAGTCGGGGTAAGTCTTCTTCAAGACGCCGATGATCTGTCGAGCGCGGGCGGCTTTGGCTTGGGTGGTTTCTCGGGGCATGAGGAGGAAATGGTGCGCGGTACAGGGTTCGAACCTGTGACCCCTACCGTGTCAAGGTAATGCTCTACCACTGAGCTAACCACGCACTAACGGGCCGAAACGATGCCGGTCAACACCACGATTGGCAAGCTTGAATTGGACAACGCGCGATTGAATCCAGATTTGAAGCGGCAACTTCCTTACGGGTTTAAGACGCAAAAAAGCCCGGACGCAAGTCCGGGCTTTGAGATTTGAAGAGGGATTATTTCGTTGCGGGTGCAGTAACTACATTTGTGGAAGCCGCAGTCGTCATTTCGGCGGCGGCAGTTTCGTTTTTCTTTTTGTCCTTCTCCAGTTCAGCAGCCGACTTGAAGAATCCATGATGCTTGCCGGTCGCTTTATAAGCGATCATATCCACCACTCCGTAATGTCTCAACAAGCTGAATATAAAACAAAAGATGACCAAGAACTTGATGATTCCAGGCCACGCACTTGGCTTCTCGCCGAATTTGTCACCACTGCCGGTCAACGCACCATCAGGCAACGCCGCAACACCGGTGAGCGATGCGCCGAACGGAACATTCATCTTCGCCTTGGCGTTCACCGCCCAACCGTTGGCGTCCAGGATCGGGGCGAGGTTGCGTTTGCGTAATTTCATCCAGGCAAGAATCATTGAGGGGCCTGAGATCAGGAGGAACAGCGCGACAATAGCAAGGCAGAGCTGCCAAAACGGGAGGTCAAACGATTTCGTCGCGTACCCCAGTAGCGTTGCGAGCAGCGTTCCAATAGCACCGAAGGCCACACCCATCGCGGCGACTGCGCCGACATCAATCTTCTTCGGCTCAGGCTTGGCTTTGTCTGCATTGACGGCAGAGGTTGCAGCTTGAGCCAATTTTGCGTTCGCATCAGCATCAGCAGCAGCCGCGCGTTTGGCCGCCATCTCCTCGATCATGCGAACGAGTTTTTTATACGGCGACCAGAACGCCTGACGGATGCTGATCGGGTTATCAATGATCTTGGTGATCGTGGCGTCCCAATCGAGACCTTTGCGGTCGTAGAACAAACCGTTGCGGCCCACCATCAGGTTGTCGGAATCGCCATTGGTGAACGCGGCAACAATCTGGCGTTTCTCGCCAGTGCCTTTGCGCACGCAATCAACATAGGCCAGATACGATCCTGCCATCGCGGCCATGCTCGCGTGTTTGCCAGCGTCTTCCACAGGCAATGTGAGTGTGCAGGAGCGTTGATCCAAGAACAGCGTGCCCGCCTGGAAAATGGAAGGTTCGCCGCCGTCGTAAAAATCTTTAAAGTTCACGAAGTTGATGCAGAGCGTGTGCAGGTCACGCACGAAACGCGCGAGCTTCTCGACGTTTGCGATGGACGTGGATTCAGGTTCGAGTGCCTTGTCTTTCGCGATGAGCGCGGTGACGTTTTCCTTGGCCTTGCTGCCGAGGATTTCGCGGACGCGCTTGATGCTGATTTTTTCAACCGCACCACCGGCTTTGCCAGCACTCCAACATTCAAACGCACCGAGCTTGGCTTGCAACGCAGCCCAATCCGCTTCGGTCAACTCGCTCTTGTCTCCGAGCAACGGCTTGACGGCGGCGGCGTGTAGCGCGGCGACGGCGGCGGCGTGCGCAGGATTGATCGCGCCCTTGAGCGGCAACGCTTTTCCAGCACCGACCTGTGCGAGCGGGAAGCCCGCGATTTCTGTTGCAGAAATGCTCATGTCCTTGGCGGCGATGGCGAGATATTCCTCTTCTTTACGATTGAGCAACGCGATGGCGCGCGGATCAAACGCGGCGAGGCGGCAACGTCCAAAGAAGTCGTCCACCTTGGCCTTGATCGCTTTCACAGCAGCAGCAGCAGCAGCGGTGGCGTCGCCTGCGGGAAGGATGTTGGCCTTGTCGTCGTCGGCCTTTTTGTTCCAAGCATCGAATGCGACACATTCAGCGAAGAACGCGTCGGTCTTGGCCTGATCAATGCCACCTTTGCCAGAGCGATCCGGCAACGTGCCCATGCACGCAGCGATGTCGTTGATGACGGCTTTGGTGGCGTCGTCCGTGGCGGACTCGGCGATGATGACGCCGTCGCCGTTCAACACGGTGTTGACGAAAATCTTGTTCGCGTCTGAGGCGTCGGACACGGAGATGCCAGTGGCGTCCTTCTTGCCGAGGTTGGTGCAAATCTGTTTGGCGGAAGCGAGCAACTGTTTGCCTTCAGGCGTTGAATCATTGATTGCGGAGAAGGGAACGGTATCGCCGCCTTTGACGAGGTCATCCGGGTTCTTGAGCATCGAGCCAGCCCACTTGACGGCGGAGATCAGTTCGGGCGCGCGGATGCGACCATCCTTGTCCGTGTCAATCAACACGGCCGTCTTGGAGCAAAATTCCAGACCGGTAGTGGGACAAGCGAGCGCGACCCAGAGTTTCTGGTCGAGCTGATTCAGGTTCATCAGGTCGGCGCCAGTGTCGAGTTTGACTTGGTCAAAGCCGCCGGCAGTGAAAAATTTCCATTGATGTGTGCTCATAGGGAGGATTTGTATTTTTTTGGGAACTGAACTGTTATGGTCGAAGATTAAAATGACAAAGCGGAGCTGGCAAGGTTTGAAACTCACCAGCCCCGGTTGAATAAATACCTTAATAAACCGTGGTGGACTCTTCTTCTTCGACAGGGGTGCGGAGTTCTTCAGCAGTCAGGCTGATCTTGTTGCGGCTGTCGCCGACGCTCGCGCCCTTGACCGTCACCGTGTAGGTGATGGTCTGTTTGGCCGCCAGCTTGGCGACCACTGGGAAATTCACCGATTTGCCGCTCACGCTGCCTTGGGCAGAACTCACGGGTGTGATCTGTTCACCGAACGTCGCCGCGATCTTCAGGTTGTGGATGTCCGCAAATCCCTGATTCATCACCCGAATCGTGTAGGTCGTGCTCTCGCCCACTTGGATCGGATCAGGGTCGTCCACCACTTCGAGCAACACGGCCGCGATGCCCTTCCACAGAGTGCAGGCTTTGGCGGAATCACTCATCCCGCCGCTGCTCGCTGTCACGGTGTTGCAGTGCGTGCCTGCGGTCTTGGAGGTCAGCTTCATGCTCTGTGTCGCTTTCGCTCCGGGAGCAAGGCTCGCAATCGTCCACGTGGCTTTGTTGCCTGCCAGCGTCGCGCCGGGGGCCGTCACGATGGAGGTTTCTGCAGGTGCTGTGTCGCTGACGGTCACATTGTTGAGTGTGGTGTCGCCCGTGTTGGAAACAACGATTTCATAGTCTGCATTGCGGCCGAGGATCTGTTCCTTCGTGCCCGTCTTCTCCACTTTCAATCCGGGAACGAGGATGGTAGTGCACGCGTCGTCGCTGACTTTGCCAGCGTTGCTGCTGTTGGCTGTGGCGGTGTTGCAGACTTTGCCGCGTTGTTTGGCCTTGAACGTAACCACCAACGGCTTGCTCTGGCCGGGGGCGAGGTCGCCCACGTCGAAGCTCATCTCTCCCTTGCCGCTCGCGTGGCTCATACCAGTCGGCACGGCATCGGTCACGACAACGCTCTTGGCTGCGGCGCTGCCGGTGTTCCTCACCACGATGTTGTAGGTCACGTCCTGGCCGAGGATGGCGATTTCCGGGCCGGTCTTATCAATGGCGATGACGGGCTTACCGACCAGAGTCTGGGCGCAGACGCGAGGATCAGCAGAAACGGTGGCACAATTGACGAGCGTGCCTTCCTTTTCGGTTTTCAACACGACTTTGCCTTTGATGGTCTGTCCGGCCTCCATGTTGCCGATGTTCCAGACGAGTTGGTTGCCTTCGACAGTAGCGGCGGGTTCGCTGCGGACATAGGTCGATCCAGCAGGCAGGGTGTCGCGCACGACCACATTGGCCGCGCAGCCTTGGGCGGTGATGGTCAGCTCGGAAACAAATTCCGCACCGAGGCTCGCTTCAGCAGGCATCGTCTTGGCCAGTCGGATCAATCCACTCGTGCTCTCGGAGCAACCTGTTTTGGCGGCAGCCGGAGCAGATGCCGGGGCGGGAGCAGGCTTCGGCGCTGGAGCAGGCGCAACGACGGTTTTTTCCTCAGAATAGTTCGCGCTGGCGCAGCCGGTAGCGATCAATGTCGCTACGAGGCAACTGGCCAACATTTTTGATTTTAACAGAATAGTTTTCATGGGGGGACTGACTTGCGGTTTGTTTATTTGTTTGGATTGAAAGCAGCCGATGTCTCGATTCACAAAAGCACCTAGTGGATGCGCATATCAGGAAAATCCCTAGTTCAATTAGTCCAACACATCACGGGGTTAGTGATGCGATGAACAAAAACGGCGAACTTTACTGGAGCGACTCACTGCTACTTCCGTCGAAACCATCTCTACAAGCTGGATTCCATTCTAGGCGCACATTGTGCGAGATGCGTGTATTTGCAAATTTTTCTTTTTTGAAGTTATTCACAGCCGGTTCGCAAAGTGTCTCACCCGACCCTGAACGAAATCCGTTTGATGACCTCGCTGCCGAAGCTGTGTTGCAGACGCTCGAGGATTTCTTTGCGCTTGTAGCGGACGATTTCGCTCAACCAGACGCTGCTGTCCACGTTCACGAAGAGCGTGCCTTTGTTGAGGCCCACCGGCTGCGCGTGCGCGACGATGTTCGGATCAATCAAGTTGTTCCAGACCTTCACGATCTCGGCGTCACC
>CAMCWI010000160.1 GCA_945882065.1 Akkermansia muciniphila | reverse complement strand
TCCAGCTTGGGGAAGTTGCCCTTGTGGAAATGGTAAATGAACAATCGCATGATGGCATTCACAACGACAAGTGTGAGACTCGTCATCACGTAAAGTCCGAATGCGTGCGGGGGATCGGGCTTCAGGAGACAAGGCAGGCCGAGATAAAGCACGCTGACCGTGAGCACGATGCCCACCGCCCATGGCACCCAGACATTGAGAGTCGGAGAAAGATCACCAAGCCGCAGGAGCAGCAGCGGACTCGCTCCGTAAGCGACAGCCGTGAACGCCTCCTTGAATTTGCTCCGGTTGTGAAATGTTTCCGCAAACGATTTCGCCGCGAACGCGCCGAGGAACACCATGCCCAACAATGCCACGCCTTGCAGAATCTCGATGGCGACGACTTGCTCAAAATTATAGACCCTCACTTGTGGCATCTCGCTTTTATGCGACTTGCCCCAGTGCATCAGCCCGTAGCCTTCCGCGATGGAGGTTATCAACAGCAACGGCAACAGATGCAGACACAGAATGAAGGCAATGCTTCGATTGGCGGCTTCAATGCCACCCCACGTTTGCGACGGTCTGAAAATTAACAACAACGCTTTGATCATGTCTGAAGATTCTCTGTGAGCCGGGCAATCCTGACAATCAAATTGCTTTCGCCGCTTCGATTCTCGCCCACGCATCAGCGGCTAGAATCTGTTCCAGCGTCGGATGCGAAACCACTTTGTGCGCGTCCATTACACGCGCAACTATCAAGGTGATCTGGGGAAAGTTGACCTTCCGATTCACGAATGCTTCGACAGCGACTTCGTTGGCGGCGTTCAAGACCGCAGGCAATGTTCCGCCCACGTCCCCTGCTCTGCGGGCCAGTTTGAGCGATGGGAAGCGTTCCGTGTCCGGTTCTTCAAAGGTGAGATTGCCGTGCTTGGGGAAATTTGTCTGCACACGTCCGCTCGCGACTCGCTCTGGATAGGTGAGCGCGTATTGAATCGGTAAACACATATCCGGCGTGGACAATTGCGCGAGCAACGAGCCATCCACAAACTCCACCATCGAGTGGACGATGCTTTGCGGGTGCACCAGCACATCCACGCGCGCCATCTCGATGTCGAACAACCAGCGCGCCTCGATCATCTCCAGCCCTTTGTTGAACAGCGTGGCGGAATCAATCGTGATCTTTCGCCCCATGACCCACGACGGATGTTTGAGCGCGCACTCGACAGTGATGTCGGAAAACTTTTCTTGCGGCCAAGCAGACTTGTCACGAAAGGGACCACCGCTGGCCGTAAGCCAGAGTTTGCGGACGGACTCAGTCGGTTTGCCATCGAGACATTGGAAGATGGCGGAGTGTTCGCTGTCCACCGCGAGAACTTTGACGCCATGCTCACGCGCCTCCCTCATCACGATCTCGCCCGCCATCACGAGAATTTCCTTCGATGCGACGGCGATGTCCTTGCCCGCGCGGATCGCCGCGAGCGCGGGTTGCAATCCCGCCGTGCCGACAATCGCGATCAACACGATGTCCGCCTCTGGCATCGTGGCGAGTTTCAGCAAGCCTTCCGCACCGGAATAGACTTCACACTTTGCGCCGAGCGTGCCGCGCAGTTCACCCGCCTTTGCTGCATCACTCAACGACACCGCCATAGGCCGATGCTTGCGCGTTTGTTCGAGAAGCAATTCGGAGTTGTTGCCAGCAGCGAAGCCGATCAGCCGGATGCGCTCCGGCAAATCTTCCGCCACTTTGACGGTGCTTGTGCCGATGGATCCGGTGCTGCCGAGAACGACGACGTTTTTCATGGATGCGTGAGAACGTGCCTGAGATAGAGATACATGATCGGTGCGTTGAACAGCAGACTGTCGAGCAAATCAAGGATGCCGCCGATGCCGGGGAAGAAGTTTCCAGAATCTTTCACGCCTGCCTCGCGCTTGAACAGAGACTCAATCAAGTCGCCGATCACCGCCGTCGAACTCAAGATGACGCCAAGAATTACCGCATGGAGCGGCGTCATGCCCGGCATCTTGTCCGCGAAACACTGTGAAAACACCAGACTCGCACCCGTGGCCACGACGATCGCGCCGCCAAAACCTTCCCACGTCTTCGCCGGGCTGATGCGCGGGATCATCTTGTGTTTGCCGATTATCGAGCCGACAGCATACGCGCCCGAATCGCTGAACTTGGTGACAAGAATGAAGTAGAGCACATAGAACTTTCCATTGTCGTTGATGCCGGGAAAGAAATTGATCTTCTGGATGAAGTTCAACAACCACGGCACATACATCAGCCCGAAAAGCGTCGTGGAGATGGCGAGGATTCCAGCGGTGTTGGTCTTGGAAAGAAATTGCAGCACGCACAGCCCCAGCACGAACACGATGAGAAAGCTCGTTTCAAAATCATTCACGCGCGCGGGCGAACCATGGATGCCGAGATGCCCCGTCACATGCAGGAAGGTGCCGATCATCAGCAACACACCCGCCGCGATGCCCCATTTCTTGAAACAGATCATCGCCCGTTTCTCCACCAACCCGTAGAACTCGATCAACCCCACACACGCCAACGACACCATGAACGCTGCGAAGACATAATCTGAGATCAACTTGCTGCCGGAAAACATCGCACCGAGCACAATCCCCCACAGCACGAGCGTGGATGAAAGGCGGCGCGCAAAAACTTTCGCCTTGGAAACAGGTTGAGGTGCGGAAACAGGTTCGGACATCGGCGCGGAAAATAACAACGCAGCGCGAGATTGCCAATTTTCATTTCAGCAAGGGGTGTGACCAAAGATGTTATTGAAAACACCTGATGGAGGAACGACTGCCCAGAAGCGAAGCGCCACGCCGCTTTCGTACGCACGGTGCGGGTTGAAAGTTGAACGCGCCCCGCCCGCCTGAAAGCGGTGTCGCCGCTTCGCTCTGTCACCGCACTCCAAAATCATGCGGCTTTAATCAAACCCACCTACCGTTCTCACCACAACAAGATTGATTCACACAAAGCGCATCCCTACTTTCACGGCGACCCAACGAGCGATTATGGAAATCAAAGTCCAGCGCGATTGCGGTCAGAAGTTCAAACTCGATGTCGAGCCGGTCAATGGACAAGCGCCGTTCGCGGTGAAGTGCCCCGTCTGCGGATTGGACGGCACGCCGCGCGCCAACGTGATTCTCCAACAACTTCTCACGCACGCACCAGTTGCACCCGCGCCCGTACCCCTTTCCATCGCCGCCTCAACGCCTGCTCCGGCACCCTGTCCGCCGCCAGCACCGATGCGACGAGCGGCGTTGAGCATCAATCGTCCACCCGTCTCCGCGCCTGCCGCACCACCCGGCTTTACAGCGATTCAATCTGCCGTCGAGAATGAAACCGAACCGGAAGTGCCGGTGAAGATGCGCGAAATCACGTTAGGAAGACGCCGAAAAACTTGCGCAGTTGGCCGGGTTCAAACCAAGCGGAGCTGAGCCGATCAAAGAGTGCATTCTGTTGGAATCGAAATTACCCGCCCCTGAAGCGTTGGCGGGAAAATCATGACAAGCACCGTAGCGGTGTGATTAGAGCCGGCCAGTTGTTAACGGAGCGCGGATGTGTCGAGTAACAGCCGCAGCAGCGTGGCAACGAGTGGTGTGTGGAAAAACATCCATGCGTCTCTCCTTCAGAAGTGCTGCGGCGGGCCGAGGACGGCACAGCCGCACTCCATCAAACTCCGGACCGCCATTTCTGGTCGCACCCGCACCGCAGCGGCGGCTTGCTTCCAGTTCGACTCATTCTTAACCTCTGTTCAATGCTCGGTAAGGGAATCATCAAAGGTATGGCGGAGACGGCGAGGAATTTCCTCGGCAGTTACGTCAGCGCCGAGCGTTTGACGACGGTGCAGTATCCCGAGCAACGCATTCCCCAGATCGAAAAAGCCCGCCAGTTTCCCTTTCTCGTGTTTGATGGCGACGATCCGATGAAAGGATTGCGCTGCGTGGCGTGCCAGATTTGTGAGAAGGAATGTCCGCCCAAGTGCATCTACATCGTCAAGAGCAAGGACAAGCGCGTGGATTACAAGGGGCAGATGCAGCTTTATCCCGCGACGTTCGACATTGATCTTTCGGTCTGCATGAGTTGCCAGATTTGCGTGGAAGTCTGCCCGTTTGAATCCATCAAGATGGACACCGCATACGAACTCAGCACCACAGATCGCTTCGGTGGCTTGATGGTGAACAAGCACCAGCTCGCCAAGTCCAACGAGCATTACCGCCACATCCATCCGACTGATGCCGCCGCTTCCGACGCCGCGCTCGCCGTGGAAGTCGCCAAAGCCCAGGCCAAGGCGAAAGCTGACATCGAGGCGAAAGCCAAAGCTGCGGCAGAAGCGAAGGCAAAAGCTGCCGTCATAACTCCTGTCGCACCCAAACCCGTCGCTGCGACATGACAGAGTCTCTCGACCAGATCTTCGTCACGCTCAAACACTGGCTGCTCAGTGGTTTTGAAAACTTGCTGAAGTGGCTCGAGGTCGCGCCCCCTGACTGGTTGATGCCGCTCGTGTCCATGGTGCTTTCACTCGCGCCAATTCTGATGGTGTTTCCTGCGCTCTTCGCCATCACCACCGTTCTCGAACGCAAAGGACTCGGCCGCATCCAAAATCGTTATGGTCCGAATCGCGTCGGGCCGTTCGGATTCCTGCAATTCGCCGCCGACGGTATCAAGGCAATCATCAAGGAAGACCTCGTACCACGCGCGGCGGATAAGATCTTTCACTTCATCGCGCCTGTGATCCTCGTCATCACCGCGTTCACCGTGTATGCCGTGCTCCCGTTCGGTCGTAACATGGTCGCGGTGGATCTCGACGCTGGCCTGCTGTTTTTTTTTGCCGTCGGCGCGGCGTCGGAACTCGCCGTGTTCATGGCCGGCTGGTCAAGTCGCAACAAATATGCGCTGCTTGGCGCTATGCGCGCGGTGGCGCAAATGGTCAGTTACGAAATTCCGCTCATTCTCTCCAGCGTTGCGGTCGTGATGATCACGGGAACGCTCTCGCTGACAAAAATTGTCGAGGCGCAAAGCACGCACGCCGGATTGCTGCCGGATTGGTTTGTGTTCACGCCGTGGGGCTTCATGGGTTTCGCATTGTTTATGATCGCCGCCAATGCTGAGTTGAATCGCTCCCCGTTCGACTTGCCCGAAGGTGAATCGGAGATCATCGCAGGCTACTTCATCGAATATTCCGGTTTCAAATTTGCGCTCTTCTTCCTCTCCGAATACCTGAGCATGTTTGCACTGAGCGGGCTCGGCATCACACTGTTCCTCGGCGGCTGGAACGCGCCGTTCGCTGTGCTCGACTTTATTCCGTCTTGGGCTTGGTTCTTTGCGAAGCTGCTTGCGCTGATCTTTCTGTTCATCTGGACGCGTGGCACGCTGCCGCGATTGCGCCAAGATCAACTCATGAACCTCGCGTGGAAATTCATGATCCCGATGGTGCTGGTCAATCTTGTCGCCGCCGCGCTTTGGCATTTCACCGGACCGGGCTGGATGCGCTGGCTCTCGAGCGGCGCGCTCGTCGTCGGGGCTTACATGCTTTTGGGAAAACCCCAGTTCGAATCGAAAGATATCGGCAAACGCACGTATCGCTTTGCGGACTGATCTGAAACCACGAATTCACACGAATGAACACTAATCAGGAAACCGCGAAACACTGCAAGCACGCGAAAGCAGATTTCTCATTCGCGTATTTCGTGTGGTTCGCGGTTCAGAATCCTTCGTGTCCTTTCGTGTCAATTCGTAGTTGCACTAAATGACTTTGCCCTTCGCCATCATCGCCGTCCTGATCGTCGCCGCCGCCTCGGCTGCGATGACGCTCCGCAATCTCGTCCACTCCGCGCTCGCAGTGGCCGTGGCGTTTGGCGGACTCGCGCTGGCCTATCTATACCTTGACGCGCAATTCGTCGGCCTCGCGCAAATCCTCGTTTATGTGGGTGCGGTGGCGATCCTCATCGTCTTCGCTGTGCTGCTCACGCGTGGCGGTGAAGCCCCGGAAAAATCTATTTTCTCCGCAACGTGGTTTTGGGGACTGCTCATCACCGTGGCGGTATTCGCCACGCTCGCATGGTGCGTGATGCACAGCTTCGCAAGCAAGCGCGAGCCTGCGGATAAGGTCGAAGTCACAGTCAAACAAATCGGCGATGCGCTAATGACAAAGTTTGTCCTGCCGCTGGAAGTGATCGGGTTGTTGCTAACAGCGGCGTTGATCGGTGCGGTTATCATCGCCATGAGAGAGGAAAAGAAATGACTCCGCTCGCCGGCTATCTGCTCCTCAGCGCGTTCCTGTTCGCCATCGGCTTGGCCGGCGCGTTGACGCGTCGCAACGCCATCATCGTGCTCATCGGCATCGAACTCATGCTGAACGCCGCGAATCTAAACTTCATCGCCTTCTGGCGGTACGGCGCGAATCCCGAGGCACTAACCGGAATCATGTTTGTCATCTTCGCGATTGCTGTTGCTGCCGCCGAAGCCGCCGTCGGGCTCGCGCTCATCATCGCGATTTACCGGCATTACAAGACCACAAATGTGGACGAGGTGAATATTCTCAAAGGCTGAAATGGAAGTTTGGATTGTCAAAAACCTCTGGTTGATTCCCGCGCTGCCGCTGCTGGCGGCGGGTTTAAGTGCGCTCGTGCCGCAACGATGCCGCAAGCTTTCCTCCTCGCTGGCCATTGGCTCGATGATTGGTGCTTTCCTGCTTTCGCTCTGCGCGTTTGTTCATGCAGTCCAACACGCCGGCCATGAAAACACGAAAGAGGTTTTCAACTTCGCCTGGCTGCAATTCGCCGCCGGCCACGCAGGCATCCTCAAACTCGGCTGGGTGCTCGATCCGCTCACAGCAGTGATGCTGGTGATGGTCACGTTTGTCGGCACGTTGATCTTCATCTACAGCACCGGCTACATGGCGCACGACGACAACTTCACGCGCTTTTTTACGTTCCTCTCGCTGTTTGCGGCGGCAATGCTGGGCATCATCATCGCCAACAGCTTGCTCCTATTGTTCATGTGTTGGGAACTGGTTGGCCTTGCCTCGTATCTACTCATCGGGTTCTGGTATCACAAACCCAGCGCAGCGGCGGCGGCGAAGAAGGCTTTTATCACCACCCGCATCGGCGATGTGTTTTTCTTCCTCGGCATCATGTGGCTGTATCACGAGACCGGCACGCTGTTGTTCTATGAAAACGGCGCTGGCTGCTTGGAGCAATCCGCTCTCGCCAAAATGGTCGTGCAGACCACGGGTCTCAGCATGGCGGTTTCAACGGCGATCGGGTTGCTAATCTTTGCTGGCGCCATGGGCAAATCCGGCCAGTTCCCTCTGCACGTCTGGTTGCCGGACGCGATGGAAGGCCCGACGCCGGTGAGCGCGCTCATCCACGCCGCGACGATGGTGGCGGCTGGCGTATTCCTTGTGGCGCGAGTTTATCCGTTGATGAGCATTACCGGCGACAGCGCTGGCTTTCCGATATTCAGCGCCAATACGGTCGCTCTCCAAGTCGTCACTTGGATCGGCGCCATCACCGCCATCTTCGCTGCCACAATTGCAGTGGCACAAAACGACATCAAACGCATCCTCGCTTACTCCACGGTTTCGCAACTCGGCTACATGATGATGGGCCTCGGCACGGGCGGCGTGGCGGTGGGAATATTTCATCTCATCACCCACGCGTTCTTCAAGGCACTGCTGTTCATGGGCGCAGGCTCGGTGATTCACGGCTGCCATCACGAGCAGGACATCCGCAAGATGGGCGGCATCCGAAATTTCATGCCGGCAACGTTCCTGACCTACGCCGTCGGCATGATGGCACTGTCGGGATTCCCGCTGTTCTTCTCCGGGTTCTGGAGCAAGGACGCCATCCTTCACTCCGCGCACGGCTGGCCGGTGTCGCAACTTCCATTTTATCTGGGCGTGGCGGGCGCATTTCTCACGGCGTTTTACATGACGCGCCAAATGGCCTTGGTTTTCTGGGGCAAATATCGCGGAGAAAAATCACAGGCTGCGCATCATCCCGCCAAGTCGCCACTGGTCGTCCTGAAGGGAGAACATGTCAGAGGAGAAAACGATCCTCACGAAAGCCCGCGCACCATGACGGTGCCGCTCATAATCCTCGCGATTTGCGCGATTGCTCTCGGTTCGATCGGCACGCCCGCGTGGCCGTGGTTTCAATCCTTCCTCGGCGATCATCACGGCGAAGGTTTCACCTACGATGTCATCAAACTCATGGTGACTTCTACGCTGGTGGTGTTCGCGGGATCTGGCTTGGGCTTGTGGCTTTACGGTCGTAAGCAGAGGAATACAGCCGACGAGCCGGATGTGTTGGAGAAGTTGCCGATGGGAATGCACGCGTGGTTCGCCAACAAGTATGGCATTGATGAGCTTTACGAAATGACCGTGATCCGGTTCAACGCGTGGTTCGCGCGCGCGTGTGCGGCGATTGATGAAAAACTTTTAGGAGTTCTCGTTCTACTTGCTTCTTACTTCACCATCGCTCTTGGCTGGGCGAGTAATGCGTTCGACAACTTCGTTATCAACCTCGGCTTCGACCAAGGCTGCGACGGCGTGTCGCGCGGCGGCAAGTGGATGTCGCGATTGCAAGGCGGTCGCGTGCAGATTTATTTGCGCGTGATTGGCGTCGCGCTTGTGGTGCTGGTGTTGTTCCTGATCTGGGGAGGTGGCAAGTGA
>CAMCWI010000159.1 GCA_945882065.1 Akkermansia muciniphila | reverse complement strand
GCGCACGATACGAACCGGGGTCGAGAGGCTAAAGGCTAAAGTCTAAAGTCTGAAGCCTAAAGTCGGGAAGCGCGCGTCATGTTTTCCAACTTTAGACCTTAGCCTTCAAGCTTGAGACTGGCTTTTCAGTGCGCGTGCCCGGCGTGCGGGTCTACTACTTTCTTTTTGTCGGAAGGAAAATCTTTGACCAGATAATCCACAAGCGAGGCGATTTGTGCATCGGTCAACGGCCCGCCTTGAGCTTGGGCAAATGCTGGCATCAGCGTGCCCGGCTTGCCGTTCACGGTAAACAATTTCCAATACTCCGCATTTGTTGTCACCTTCAGCGCGTGCAGATCAGGCACCATCGTGGCGCGATGCTCGTCTTCGTGACAAATGCCGCACGCAGTCGTATAAAGTTCTCTTCCCATTTTACCGATGACGGGTTCAACATGGCACTTGGCGCAATCACCCTTGAACACTGCTTGTCTGTCCGCCGCTGCGATGAGCCGATTTTTTTCACGGTCAGCCCCCATCGTCAACGGGTTTGTGCTGGGCGGAGTCATGTTCGCCTTCACTGTGAGCATTTTTTGTCCTTTGTCCGTGAGAACCGTGGCACTCTTGAAAACCGTGCCTGACTTGCCAGCAAGATTCATCGTCAACGGAATGACAGCAATTGTGCCAGCAGCGAGCTTCCAAGGATAGGTCAGTTGAGCGACGGTGCAGCCGCACGAAGTTTGAACACCACTGACGATGACTTCGCCCGCTGAAATATTCGTCACGTTAAAGTTAAACTTCGCTTCCATCTCGCCGGGCTTGGTCGTGTAATCTTTTGAAATCGAATCAAACGCCAGAATGCCATCGGGCAATTGTCCGAGTGCCTGCGGCGGCTGTTGCGGTGGCGGCGCGACGAAAGGTTTTGCGGGCGCGAGTTGGGCGACAGGCGGCGCGCTTGGCGCGCTGTTCGTCGCAGCCCACGGTTGGGCGAGGACTGTTCCCGTAGTGAATACGACGCATGTCAGAAGTGTGGCAGGCAATAAAGCGATGTTCATAGTTTATTGAGGTTAAAGCTAATCATGTCGGCAGGCGTTTGACGAGTTGGAAATAGGCGTGTTCCATTTTCCTTACAATCAGGGGACGGACCGGAGTTTTAACCATGCTGCCACAGGGAAATGATCACTCGGAAACTGGCCGCCGCGTGAGAACGTCACCGTCTCGGCTCGTTCTACTGCAATTGCGGCACGCGTAAGAATCCAGTCAATGCGCGGGCCGGGGCGGATGCCTGGCTTGAAGTCGTTAAAAGTTCCGATTCCATCGCCCTTGCGCGTGATGGCTGCTGTCCAAGTGTCGGCGAAGAAGTTTCCGTTGGTCAGAATCTCGTAGGCTTTATTCGCTTCGGCGGCGGCGTTGAAATCTCCGAGGAGCAACACCTGCAGTTTGGTATCCAACTCAGCTACACGTTTTCGGATGAGTTCGGCACTCTTCTCGCGAGCGAGTTGGACTTGGTGATCGAAGTGGGTGTTGAACAAAAAAAATTCCCCGCCCGTCGTGCGGTCGCGGAATTTGAGCCACGTCACCATGCGGCGATTGCTGTTGCCCCAAGTCGTCGAGCCGGGAATCTCCGGCGTATCCGAAAGCCAGAAATGATTCGTGGCGAGCGTTTCAAGTCGCGACCGGCGATAGAACACCGCCATGAACTCACCTTTAACTTTGCCATCGTCACGACCCACGCCCACCCAATCGTAATCCGGCAGATCGTTGGCGAGGTCTTGGAGTTGCGTGAGCAATCCTTCCTGCGTGCCCAGGATGTCGGGTGCGACATGGGTGATCAGTTCGCGCATGAGCGGACGACGCTGCGACCAAGCGTTCGGCGGCGTGGCGCTTGCGTAACGCAGGTTGTAAGTCATCACGCAAAGCGTGGTGTTGGTGTTTGTCGTTGGTTGCGCGAGCCCGACGCGTGACAGAAACAAAAGTGCACTGATAGCGAAAACCATCAGCACCGTTTGTCTGGTGACCGGATGTGACATCAATTTAAGAGCGATTTATCGCACTCAGCACCGCCCGGATCGAAGCGAGTTCAATGTTCGTATCCACACCCGCACCCCATCGCGTCTTGCCATCGGCGTGCTTGATCTGGATGTACGAGATGGCACTGGCTTCCTCGCCTGAACCGAGCGCGTGCTCGCTGTAATTCACGATCTCGAATCGCGGCACCCCCCCCTGACCAAAGCCGTGGACAAGCGCGGCGAGCGGGCCGTTGCCTTGGCCGGAAATCTCCAAGGGCTTTCCATCGCGCAACAATCGCGCGCGGCACTGGACAATTTGTTGGCTCTTCGTTGCCTGACTCGCCTCCCACTTGCCGCCAGCACTGCGGAGAACTTTTTCACTCTGCGCAACGCTACGACTCACGGTTTCAAACGTCTCCAACTGCCACGGCGTGGTGCGCTCAATGTATTCGCGCCAGAACATCGCCTTGAGTTCCGCGCCGCTGACTTCGCGCCCCAGCTTGTCCACCTCGTCATTGGCAATCGGACCGAACTCGCGCTGCATATCCTTCGGCAACGAGATGCCGAATTCAGTTTCGAGCAAGTACGCCACGCCGCCTTTGCCCGACTGCGAGTTCACGCGGATGACTTCATGATACTCGCGACCGATGTCCTGGGGATCAATGGTGAGATACGGCACGTCCCAGTATTGCGGCGCGCCTGTTTCCCGCTCCGCCAAACCTTTCTTGACGGCACTGGCGGGTTCAGTTTTGCAAACCGTTGTGACACTCGCCCACTCGGACAAACCTTTCTTGATCGCGTCCTGATGCGAGCCACTGAACGCCGTGAACACCAGTTCGCCGCCGTAGGGCTGACGCGGCGGCACGGTCAAACCGGTGCAACGCTCGTACACCTCGCGGATTTTTCCGATGTCGGAGAAATCCAGCTTCGGATCAATGCCGTGCATGTAGAGATTCAACGCCACAGTCACGAGATCGAGGTTGCCCGTGCGCTCGCCGTTGCCGAACAATGTTCCCTCCACGCGATCCGCGCCCGCGAGCAAACCCAACTCCGTCGCCGCCACGCCGGTGCTGCGATCATTGTGCGTGTGCAAGCTGATGACGAGCGAGTCGCGATTCTGGATGTTGCGGCACATCCATTCGATCTGATCGGCATATACATTCGGCATCGCGACCTCGACCGTGTCCGGCAGATTCAAAATCATTTTGTGCTGCGGCGTGGGTTGCCACACGTCCATGACGGCTTCGGAAATTTCCTTCGCATAGTCCACCTCGGTCATGCTGAAACTCTCCGGTGAATACTGGAGCGTGATCTCCGTGCCTTTCAAGCGATGCAAACGATCCTTGATCATCTGCGCGCCGTTGACGGCGATGGCTTTGATCTCGTCCTTCGACTTGCCAAACACGACGCGGCGCTGCGCGGGCGACGTGGAGTTATACATGTGAATGATCACGCGCTTCGCTCCGATGAGCGACTCGATGGTGCGTTCGATCAAATCCTCTCTCGCCTGCACGAGCACTTGCAACCAGACGTCATCTGGCGCGCGTTTCTCTTCGATGAGCCGGCGATTGAACGTGAACTCCGTGTTCGATGCCGACGGAAAGCCGACCTCGATCTCCTTGAACCCGATCTTCACGAGCGTGCTGAACAATTCCAGCTTTTGCCCGACGTTCATCGGCACGGCGAGAGCCTGGTTGCCATCGCGGAGATCCACGCTGCACCAGCGCGGTGACTGGGTGATGACGCGATTGGGCCATTGCCGGTCGGGCAACGCCACCGGCGGAAACGGACGATACTTTTTGCTCGGATCTTTCAACATAAACTCAAGCTTTGACGGAATTGAACCACGGCTATCCAAGGCTGGATACCAAGATAAAAACTTTGACGCGAATTACACGAATTATCGCTAATGGATGGGAGGAATTTGAATTCGCGTTAATTCGCGCAATTCGCGTCAACTCCCGTCCCAGTTTTTTCAGTTCGCATTTATCCATGTTCATTCGTGGTTAAAAACAAAAACCCCACCGCCAGTTTGACAGTGGGGTTCAAGAAATCTTTTAAAACAAATCAGAACCCAACCGCCGCGCCGTTGAGCAGCGCGCTTTTAAGCAACAGGTCCAGATTCAAGTGACGATTCACGCTGTCAACCTAGAGAGCCGTGACATTGGGGTCAATTCGTTTCCTTGACCGCTCGTTCGCATCGGCCTAGGCTCGCCAACAGATGGGGAGCCAACCGACCGTCCACAGGGGCGACGAAGGCTGAGAGTTCAGAGTCCCGCAGTGCGGGACCGAAGACCCGAAAAACTGATCCAGGTAATGCTGGCGTAGGAACTCCGCGAGGAGTGTGTCGCACTGTGTGACCAACCTTCAAACGCTTTCCCTGAATCGAAACCGTCCGAACTCTAGGCCGACTTTAGGCTTTAGACGCTGGACTTGAGACTAAGAATTATGATCGCCGACCCTAAAACGTCCTTCGAACCGCACAGCAGTGAACAACTGCCCGCCAGCAAAAAAGTTTACATCGCGGGCGCGCTGCATCCCGACATCCGCGTGCCGATGCGCGAGATCGAAGTCAGCGACACCAAGTCTTACACCGGCGCGATCACGCCGAACGCGCCCGTGCGCGTTTATGACTGCTCCGGGCCGTGGGGCGATGCCGCGTTCACCGGCACTTCCGAACAAGGTCTGCCCGCCCTGCGCCGCGAATGGATTTTGAAACGCGGCGATGTCGAGGAACACGACGGTCGCGAAGTGAAGCCGATGGACAATGGCTACCTCTCCGGCAAACACGCCGAGTTCGCCAGCCAGGCGGAGAAGAATCGCCTCATCGAATTTCCCGGCCTCACCGCGCAACGCCGTCGTCCGCTCCGCGCCAAGGCTGGCAAGACCGTCACGCAGTTGCAATACGCCCGCGCCGGCATCATCACGCCCGAGATGGAATTCATCGCCATCCGGGAGAACATGAAGATTGCCGATTGCCAATTGGCGATTGGCGATTTAAGCGGCGACATCAAACGCAACGACCTCGGCAAGCAGCACGAAGGCAGTTCCCAAATCAGCAATCGGCAATCGGCCATCGGCAATGAATATACGCCGTCCGTTTTCAAACGCTTCCCCCAGCGCATTCCGAAGGAGATCACGCCCGAATTCGTCCGCGAGGAAGTCGCCGCCGGTCGCGCGATCATTCCAGTGAACATCAACCATCCGGAAAACGAGCCGATGATCATCGGCCGCAACTTCCTCGTGAAGATTAACTCGAACATCGGCAACAGCGCCGTGGCATCGTCCATCGAGGAAGAAGTTGAGAAGATGCGTTGGTCCATCAAATGGGGCGCGGATACCGTCATGGATTTGTCCACCGGCAAGAACATCCACGCCACGCGCGAATGGATTCTCCGCAACTCCCCTGTGCCCATCGGCACAGTGCCGATTTACCAAGCGCTCGAAAAAGTGAACGGCCGCGCCGAAGACCTCACCTGGGAACTCTTCCGTGACACGCTCATCGAGCAAGCCGAGCAAGGCGTGGATTACTTCACCATCCACGCCGGCGTGCTGCTGCGTTTCGTGCCCATGACCGCGAGCCGCATGACGGGCATTGTTTCGCGCGGCGGCAGTATCATGGCCAAGTGGTGTCTCTCGCATCACAAAGAGAATTTCCTCTACACCCACTGGGACGACATCTGCGACATCATGGCCGCGTATGACGTTGCGTTCTCCATCGGCGACGGCCTGCGCCCCGGCAGCATTGCCGACGCGAACGACCGCGCGCAATTCGGCGAACTCGAAACCCAGGGCGAACTCACCAAGCGCGCGTGGGCCAAAGGTGTGCAAGTGATGAACGAAGGCCCGGGCCACGTGCCGTTGCACATGATCGAGGAAAACATGGCGAAGCAACTTGAGTGGTGTCACGAAGCGCCGTTCTACACGCTCGGACCGCTCACCACCGACATCGCTCCGGGTTACGACCACATCACCAGCGGCATCGGTGCGGCGATGATCGGTTGGTATGGCTGCGCGATGCTCTGCTACGTCACGCCCAAGGAACACCTCGGCCTGCCGAACAAGAAAGACGTGAAAGACGGCGTCATCACCTACAAGATCGCCGCGCACGCCGCCGACTTGGCAAAAGGCCATCCCGGCGCGCAATACCGCGACAACGCGTTGAGCAAGGCGCGCTTTGAATTCCGCTGGGAAGATCAATTCAACCTCAGCCTCGACCCCGTCACCGCGCGCGAATTCCACGACGAAACCTTGCCGCAGGAAGGCGCGAAGACCGCACACTTCTGCTCCATGTGCGGCCCGCACTTCTGCTCGATGAAGATCACCGAAGACGTCCGCAAATACGCCGCCGAACAAGGCATCGCCGAGGAAGAGGCGTTGAAGAAGGGGATGGAAGAAAAGTCCAAGGAGTTTGTGGAGAAGGGTGCGGAGGTTTACGCGAAGGCGTAACTCTGGCATGGTCACCGCCATGTTAATTTCATCATCCACTCGCTTCGTCCAAGCTCCCTTCGAGTCAGAAGCTGAATTGGACGAAGATATTGAGATGTTGGTGGATCAGGCAGGACAATCCACGATGAAGAATGCGCAATAATTAAGTGGCGTATCCGGTGCTTTAAGCCATATATGGTCTCCGCCGGGAAACGTGTCCGGCAGCGGCTGGTATTGAGTTTGGTGGTGAAGACAGCGTGCGAATGTTAGTAGTGTTAATGGGATATGGTCGCAAACTCCCTTGCCGGGGTGGGGTAGTGTCTTGCTGTCGTTGTTTCTTTTGCCGACACCCAGATCACCCAAGTGGATCATTCCCGCCCGAGCTTTTGAATGGAAAGACCAAGAATTGAATAATCCCCCCCAACCGCCCGCTGCTCGCGTTGCTTTGCGTCGCGCTGCGGTCGCGCGGTTGCAGTCCCGGCGTGCGCCGCGCGGACCTAAAAGCCCGACCGACCTGCGGCGGGTCTGCCACGAGTTGGAGGTCCATCAGGTTGAACTGGAGTTGCAGAACGAGGAACTCCGCGCGGCGCAGGCGGAGAGCGCCGCCGCGCTGGCACGCTACACCGACCTCTATGATTTCGCGCCGGTGAGCTACTTCACCTTAACAGCCAGCGGCACCATCCGGCTGGTGACCCTGACCGGCGCGCGGCTGGTCGGCGTCACGCGGGGCCGCTTGGTGGGTCAGAGTTTTGGCCCGCTCGTAGCTGACGCGAGCCGACGAACCTTCGGCGATTTTCTCGCGCGCGTCTTTGCCGGCGAAACCAAACAGACCTGCGATCTGACGCTGGCGAAAACTGTGGCTGGATCACCCATGATCGTCCAACTCGAAGCCACGCTCTCGCCCGACCGTACGGAATGTCGCGTGCTCATGGTGGACATCACGAAACGCCAACGCGCCGAGGAACAACTCAAGATGTCGCTCGCCCAGGTCGGGGAATTGAAACAGGCGCTCGACGAACACGCCATCGTCGCCATCACGGACCCGCGCGGGATGATCACGTTCGTGAACGACAAGTTCTGCGCCATCTCGCAATACTCCCGCGCCGAATTGCTCGGCCAGGATCATCGCCTCATCAACTCCGGCCATCACTCCCGGGAATTCATGCGCGACCTGTGGGCGACGATTGGCCGGGGTCAGGTCTGGCACGGCGAGATCCGGAACCGCGCCAAAGACGGTTCGTTCTACTGGGTGGCCACCACCATCGTGCCGTTTCTCGATCAACGTGGCAAACCCCAGCAATACGTGAGCATCCGCGCGGACATCACCGCCCATAAGGAAAGCGAAAGTCGCTTCCGACAGTTGGTGGATTCCAATGCGCAAGGCGTGATGATTTGGAATACCAAGGGTGAGATCACCGAAGCCAACGATGCCTTTCTGCGCCTCATGGGCTACACGCGCGAGGATTTGCAGGCCAGGCGCATCAATTGGGCGGCCATGACGCCGCCGGAGGGTGACGCGCTCGATCGGCAAGGCCTGAAGGAACTCGCCGCCACGGGAGTTTGCCGGTCCTATGAAAAGGAGTGCATCCGCAAGGATGGCTCGCGCGTGCCGATTCTCATTGGCGCGGCGCGCTTCCAGGACTGCCCGGACGAGGGCGTGAGCTTCGTGATTGATAATAGCGAGCGCAAGCAGGCGGAGGCAAAACTGCGCGAACTCGGCACGCAGTTAAATCGTGCGGAGGAATATGAGCGCCGCCGCATCGCCCGCGAGTTGCATGATTCCACCGGGCAGAAGCTCGCCGCGTTAAGCATCACGGTCGGGCTGCTGCAAGATGCCTTGCTGCCGCCATCGGACGTGACCGGGAAAATCCTCGCCGACAGCCTGACGCTGATCGAAGAATGCGCGCAGGAAATCCGCACGCTCTCCTACCTGCTGCATCCCCCGCTCCTCGATGAACTGGGCCTAGCCGCCGCTATCGCCGATTACGTCGCGGGCTTCACCCGCCGCAGCAGCGTGCGGGTTCGGTTCGAACCACCTCCCGACTTTGCGCGGTTGCCGGAGGCCGTCGAAATGGCCTTGTTCCGCGTCGTGCAGGAAAGTTTGGGCAACATCCTCCGGCATGCGCGCACGCTGGCGGCGCGCATCCGGCTGGTGGCCGACGCCGAACAAGTGACGCTGGAGATCCGCGATTCGGGCGTCGGCATGTCCGCCAAAACCCTCCGCGCCATCAACGCGCAACTCAGCTCGCCCGGCGTCGGCATCGTGGGCATGCGCGAGCGCCTTCGGTTGGTGGGTGGGTTGCTGGAGATCAAATCCAATATACGCGGCACGACCGTGCGGGC
>CAMCWI010000158.1 GCA_945882065.1 Akkermansia muciniphila | reverse complement strand
CAAGTTCCTGAAACGCGCGAGCCACGCCGACGAAGCCGAGCGACTCCACATCGTAGATCGCCTTGTGCAAGCGCGGAAGAAGTTGAGTGAAGTCGAAGCCGCAGATTATTGGGAATCACTCACCGGCACGCTCGGCGCAGAGCCGATTGGTTCGTATCGGTAACCATTAAATCTTTAAAAGAAACAGGTCACTCCGTACCAGAGTGGCCTGAGTTCTTTTGAAATCCGCTCCTTACCTCTGCACCCGCGCGCCGCCGCCCTTCATCAACTTCTCCACTTCGCTCTTGTCCGCCATACTCGTGTCGCCGGGCGTGGTCATCGCCAGCGCGCCGTGAGCGGCGCCGTAATCCACGGCCTTTTGCGCGTCGCCAGTGGTCATCAATCCGTAGATGAAACCCGACGCAAAACTATCTCCGCCGCCGACGCGATCCAAAATCTCCAAGTCAGGATACTTACGGCTCTCGAAGAATTTCCCGTCGTGCCAAGCGATTGCCGCCCAGTCGTTGATGGTCGCAGTTTTCGCCGCACGCAATGTCGTGGCAGTGGCCTTGAAGTTCGGGAATGCTTTCACCGCCGTCTCGATCATCTTCTTGAATGCAGTCACATCGATGTGCAGAAGGTTTTCATCCGCGCCTTCGACGTGGAAGCCGAGGCACGCGGTGAAGTCTTCCTCGTTGCCGATCATCACGTCCACGTACTTCGCGATTTCCTTGTTCACTTCCTGCGCGCGTTTCTGACCGCCGATAGATTTCCAAAGGCTCGGACGATAATTCAAATCGTAACTGACAATCGTGCCGTGCTTGTTTGCTGCTTTCACGGCTTCGATGACGAGTTGTGGGGTCGTGTCGGACAACGCGGCGAAGATTCCGCCCGTGTGCAACCAGCGCACACCGAGTTTGCCGAAGATGTGATCCCAATCGAAATCCCCCGCCTTGAGCTGGCTTGCCGCAGTCAGTCCGCGATCCGAAACTCCCACCGCGCCGCGCACACCATGACCGCGTTCAGTGAAGTTGAGTCCGTTGCGCGTCACGCGACCGGTGCCATCAAACGGCAGCCACTTGATGAACTCCGTGCTGACGCCGCCTTGCAAAATAAAATCTTCGAGCAACCGCCCCACGTCGTTGTCCGCAAACGCAGTGGCCACCGCCGTCTTCATCCCGAAGCACCGGCGCAATCCGCGCGCGACGTTGTATTCACCGCCGCCTTCCCAGACGCGAAATTCGCGCGTGGTGCGGATGCGTCCTTCGCCGGGATCAAGTCGCAGCATGATCTCGCCGAGCGAGAGAAGGTCGTAAACGCAAGAGCCAGCCGGTTTGATCTGAAGTTTGGACATGATTCAAAGTTGTGTTGAGCGGGGGAGAATCTGTAAGGAAACAGCGACAAACTCAAACAGATTTCCATTTACCCTGTAACAATCTTCCCCAAAACCACCGCACGCCGCGCGCCGGTGACGGACGCAACATTGCCGGGTCGTCCCCCCAAGGTCTCATGCGCTAAGATCGCGAACGCGAGCGGCTCCTTGGCCGAGCTGTCCATTCCGAAATCCTCATGTCCGCAGACAGTGCCAAACCCGGCGCGATCTTGAATCATCCGAACCAACGTGGCATTTCGCACCCCGCCGCCGCCGAGCACGATCTGCATCCCCTCAAACTTACCAGCGTCTAGTTTTGGCAAGATGAAGCGTCGGTAGGCATCGGCGATACTTGCCGCCGTGAAGTCGGTGGCCGTGGCAACGATGTCCGCATCCGACAAACGCAATTGGCGGGCTTTGGCCAACAGCCGTTTCACAAACATCTCGCCGAACTCTTCGCGCCCGGTCGTCTTCGGCGGTTGTCGGCGCAGAAACGGATGCGCCATGCAATGAGCCAGCAATTTCTCAGAGACTTTTCCACGCGCGGCCCAGCGACCATCGCGATCATAGGTTGATTTTCCGACGCTCAACTCTGTGACTACAGCATCCATAACCATGTTTCCAGGGCCGGTGTCGAAAGCGATCACGTCGGTCAGCTTTGCGCGCGGTGGTAGATACGTGAGATTCCCGATACCGCCGATGTTCTGGATGATGCGCGGACGAACATCGTGAGTGAACAAAACCCAATCAGCGAACGGCACGAGTGGCGCGCCTTGTCCGCCTGCGGCTATGTCTCGCACGCGAAAATCCGCCACCGTCGTGATGCCTGTCCGTTCCGCGATCACGCTCGGCTCACCGATCTGGAGCGTCGAAGGCGTCGGCGAGTTCGGCAGATGATGAACTGTCTGTCCATGCGAACCGATGGCGGTGATCTGCGATGGCTTGAGTTTCGCCAGACGGATTGCCGACAACGCCGCGTGAGCAAAGTGTTCGCCTAACACAAAGTTCAATTCGCAAATCTCAGCCACATGCCCGTGCAAACAAGCGTTCAGCACGCGATTGCGAAATGCTGGAGTAAATTTCTTGTGAACATGCGCGATCAACTCCGCCCGCAGTCCGCGCCCTGATCCGGCCAATCGCGCGACTACCGCATCAATCCCATCCGCCGACGTGCCGGACATCAGGCCGACGTAGAGCGAGCCGGGTTTGATTGGGCGTCGTGAAATTGTCATTGAGGTGAGGCTAGTGAACGTGGGCGAAGTGGACAAGCATTGGAACTCACGGAGTGACACTTAGGGTAGATGACATGAGTAGTTGGTGGGTGTAGCGCACTCGCGCTCGCCCGCCAACTACTCATGTCATCTACCAGCAACGGCGGGGAGTGGTTCCGCCCTGACAGGGCGGGAGATCTGTGTGGGACGTTTTCCCGGGGCTTCACCCCGGGCTATCACATGACGGGCTTTCAGCCCTGTTCCCATCCGTGCGTGTCCATCTGAGACTAATTCAGGCTCGCTTAACGCATTCGTTTCTGATTTCATCTGCATTGCCCGGATTGTCTGGGCATAACTGTTTACAAAAACTATGGACTCGTTACCTACTGTCATGCTCAAACCCGGCGATGCGGATCGCGTTGTCGCTGGTCATCCTTGGATTTACCACGGCTCGATTCTCCGCATGTCCGCTCAGGCGGGTGATGGCGAACTCGTGCAGGTGAAAGATCATCGTCAGCGTTTGCTCGGCGTCGGCTTTTACAATTCCAAATCCAAGATCAACGTGCGCGTGCTGTCGCCGGATCGCATCGAGGTAGATCAAAACTTTTTCGATGAACGCATCGCCGCCGCGCTCGCGGTGCGCAAACGGCATTTGCCCAACGCCTCGTCGTTCCGCGTGGTGAATGCCGAGAGTGATTTTCTCACCGGTCTGATCGTGGACAAATACGAGGACGTGATTGTGATCCAGATTTCCGCGCTCGGCATGGAGAAGCGCAAGCCGATGGTCGTGGCCGCGCTGCAAAAGATTTTTTCGCCGCGCGCCATCATGGAGCGCAGCGATGTGGCGTCGCGCAAGTTCGAGGGGTTGGAGGAGGCTAATGGTTTGATCGCGGGCGAACTCAGTGGCCCGGTGACCGTGAATCTCAATGGCATCAAGTTCGAGACGGACATCCTCGGCGGGCACAAGACGGGCATGTATCTGGATCAACAGACGAGCTATCAGGCTGTGGCGCAGTTCGCCAAGGGCGCGAATGTGCTGGATTGTTTCAGCTTCCTCGGTGGGTTTGGATTGCACGCCGCGCGCGCTGGCGCAAAGCAGGTGTTGATGTTGGATCAAAGCGCCGATGCCGTGGCTGCGTCACTTCGCAACGCCGAAGCGAACGGGTTGAAACAGAATGTTTCCGCCGAAGCCGTCAACGTATTCGACTGGCTCAAGGCGAACACAGCAGTGAAACCACACGAGCGCGTGATCCCGCGCTTCGATCTCATTGTGCTTGATCCGCCGTCGTTCACGCGCAATCGCGCGTCTGTGGGCGATGCGTTGCGCGGCTACAAGGAAATCCACATCCGCGCGTTGAAGTTGCTCAAAGTCGGCGGCGCGCTCGCCACGTTCTGCTGTTCGCATCATGTGGACGCCGCGACGTTCCAGGACGTGATCCTGTCCGCCGCCTACGACACGCGCCGCATCCTACGCCGCGTGGCGACCTACTCGCAATCGCCCGATCACCCGGTCATCCCGATGATTCCTGAGACGGAATACTTGAAGGGGTATGCGTTTGAAGTGGTGAGGTGAACCGCGCCTGCCGAGGATTCTTTAGAGCCTGACTGGAAATTGGGAGAGGTGCTGCGGCTTGGGATTTTGGATTTGTGCGAGGCGTAGCGGGCGGAGCATCCCCGGAGCGGGCTGTGACGCCTGCGACAACGAAGCCATACACCCATTGCGACGAAAACAGCACCACTCCCAATTTTCAGACAGGCTCTAAAACTTTTTGTTCCACTCGGCGGAGTTGTATTTCTGCACCAGCATCAGCGGAATCTCTGGTGGCGGGCTTGAACTCTCAGTGGCTTGCCACTCGGCAGCCAAAGCGCATTTCACCTGATCTGCGGGCAAATCCAGATTGGTAATGAACTGCTCGTGTGCCCGGCTCGCGCGGTAATCAGGCTGGAGCGACGGCATGTTGAGCAGTTCGCTGATGAGCGGGAGATCAAAGTTCAGCAGCAGCGTGCCGTGGAAGAGCAGAAAGTGTTTCCGTCGTCGTTGGGCGTTGCCGGAAAACTTCAACGAGCCGAGCGCGAGGTCGGTGTGGCCGCAGACGGACAGGGTGATGGGTGATGGGTGATGGGTGATGGACGAAATCGCATTACGCACGCGTTCCATGATGAACTCGTTCGCGGAGCTGATGTTGCGGGTCGGAGCGGTTTCGGTGATGCGGAGGATGACGGCGTAGTTCAGGCAGCCCGGGCCTTGCACGACGGTGCCGCCGCCAGAGCAACGACGGAAGATCGGGATGCCGCGCGCTTCGCACTCAGTCACGTTCACCTCGCTGGCAATCTTGTTCGCGTAGCCAACGACGACGAACGGTGTGGGCGATTCCCAGAAACGCAGAACTTCTCTGCGTTCGCCAGCTTCGGCGGCATCAAGCAAGGCCTCGTCGAGCGCGAGATTCTCGGCTGGCGTGGGCAGGGTGAGGTCGAGCAAGGTCATAGGGAGGAAAAGCTCCAAATTCCAAGCTCCAACATCCAGAGAAGCTCCAAGTCACAAGCTCCAAACAAATCGTGGGGTGACTTTGCTGCTTGAGGCTTGATGTTTCTCTGGTGCTTGGATGTTGGTGCTTGGTGCTTAAAACGCCTTTGATCGGGAGCTTTACAGGCAATCATGCCTGTCGCCCGGTCAGGATTTCGCTGGCGTCGGCGGTTCATTTTGGGTTTAATCTGCCGCTCTTGTCGGGGGCGAAACCAGCCTTTTAATATCATACGGCAAAACATTTTTGAAGTGAGTACCACAATCAAATCCAAAAAAGAAGTCCTCGGTTCGAGGTCGTCCTCCAACGCAACCCGCTCCAACGGCAGCAAGCTCTCGGATTCCATGCAGTCCGTCGTGGAACTCTCGCTCGAAACACAGGGTGCGGATCGCACGGCTGAGTTGCTTGAGCAACTAGCGGATAAACTTCGCGCCAACCAGCATGAACTGCCGCGCGGCTTCAACACGCCGTACGTGAACACCATTCCCGTCGAAGCGCAGACGCCGTATCCCGGCGATTGGAAAACGGAAGTCCGCCTCAAGAGCCTGATGCGCTGGAACGCGATGGCGATGGTGGTGAAGGCGAACTCCACCACGAATGTTGGTGGTCACATCGCCAGCTATGCGTCGTCGGCAACATTGTATGAAGTGGCGTTCAATCACTTTTTTCGCGGACGCACCGAAAATTTTCCGGGTGACGCAGTTTATTTTCAAGGCCACGCGGCGCCGGGCGTTTATGCGCGGGCGTTTCTCGAAGGTCGTATCACCGAGAAGCATCTACTTAATTTCCGTCAGGAACTTGCCGAAGGCGGGGGGCTTTCGTCGTATCCACACCCCTACTTGATGCCGGATTTTTGGCAGTTCCCGACGGTCTCGATGGGGCTTGGCCCGATCATGTCCATCTATCAGGCGCGGTTTAATCGCTATCTGCAAGCACGGAAATTCATCGGTAGCGAAGACCCGAAGGTGTGGTGTTTCATTGGCGACGGCGAGAGCGATGAGCCGGAAACGCTTGGTGCCATCACGCTCGCCTCGCGCGAAAATCTCGACAATCTGATCTGGGTTATCAATTGCAACTTGCAACGCCTCGACGGCCCGGTGCGAGGCAACGGCAAGATCATCCAAGAACTCGAAGCCGCGTTTCGTGGCGCGGGCTGGAACGTTATCAAGGTCATCTGGGGTGCGGACTGGGATGATTTGCTCGCGCGCGACAAGAGTGGGCTGTTGCTCAAGCGCATGGAAGAAGCAGTGGATGGCGATTACCAGAAATACGTCGTCGAGCCGGGCAGCTACGTGCGGAAACATTTCTTTGGTCGTTATCCTGAGTTGCTCAAGCTCGTGCATCACCTCACGGACGAGCAGCTTCACAAGCTCATGCGCGGCGGTCACGACACGCGCAAGATGTACGCGGCTTACAAAGCGGCGACGGAACATAAAGGTCAGCCGACGGTGATCCTAGCCAAGACGGTCAAGGGCTATGGCCTTGGCGAAGCAGGCGAGGGCCGTAACATTTCGCACCAGCAGAAAAAGATGAACGAGAAGGAGCTACGCGAATTCCGTGAGCGCTTCAACATCCCGATGAGCGACGATGTGATCGCGGACATGCCGTTCTATCGTCCGCCCGCCGACAGCCCCGAGATCAAGTATCTGCTCGAACGCCGCAAAGCGCTCGGCGGTTTCCTGCCCGCGCGACAGACGAAAGCGCCAAAGTTGGATGTGCCCAAGTTGGAATTCTTCAAAGAGTTCTTCAAAGGCTCTGGCACGAGCGAGGTTTCAACCACGATGGCGTTCGTTCGGTTGCTGACGGTTTTGCTGCGGCACAAGGGCGTTGGCAAAAACATTGTGCCGATCATTCCTGATGAAGCGCGAACGTTCGGCATGGATTCGTTGTTCCGCGAGATCGGAATCTATTCCAGCAAAGGCCAGCTTTACGAACCGGTGGACAACAAGTCGTTGCTCTACTATCACGAGGCGAAGGATGGGCAGATTCTTGAAGAAGGAATCACGGAAGCGGGGGCGATGTCGTCGTTCATCGCGGCAGGCACGAGCTACGCCACGCATGGCGTGGAGATGGTGCCGTTCTACACTTACTACTCAATGTTCGGTCCCCAACGCATTGGCGATCTGATGTGGCTCGCGGGCGACATCAAGGCGAAAGGTTTCTTGTGCGGCGCGACATCGGGTCGCACGACGCTGAACGGCGAGGGCTTGCAACATCAGGACGGCCACAGTCTCTTGCACGCGAGTACGATTCCCACAGTGCTGGCGTACGATCCGGCGTTTGGTTACGAGATCGCTACCATCGTCGCCGACGGATTGCGTCGCATGTATGTCGAGGGCGAGGAGATTTATTATTACATCGCGCTCTACAACGAGAATCATCTGATGCCCGCGATGCCCGAGGGCGTCGAGGATGGCATCTTGAAGGGCTTGTATAAATTCAAACCCGGCGCGGCGAGCAAGAAAGTCAAAGCGCACATCCTCGGCAGCGGCCCGATCATTCAATCCGCGCTCAAGGCACAGGAAATTCTCGCGGACAAATACGGCGTCAGTGCCGACGTGTGGAGCGCCACGAGTTACAAACTGCTCCGCACCGATGCGATCCGTTGCCAACGCTGGAACATGCTGCATCCGACGGAAAAGCCGAAGCAATCCTACGTGGAGAGTTTGCTCGCCAAGGAAAAAGGCGCGTTCGTCGCGGTATCCGACAACGTCCGCACCGTGCCAGAACAGATCGCGCCCTGGGTGCCCGGTGGATTGTTCACGCTGGGCACGGATGGCTTTGGTCGTAGCGATACTAGGACACGCTTGCGCCGCTTCTTCCAGATTGATGTGGAGTCCACCGTCATCGGCACGCTTTACGCGCTCGCGCAAAAGGGCGAGATCGAACGCAGCGTCGTCGCACAGGCAATCAAGGACTTGGGCGTGAACCCGGAGATGATTGTGCCGCAGCTCGTCTGATTCCATTTGGCAAAGGGTGAGACCCGTAGTGCCGGCCTGTTGCCTGCGAAACGCGGCTGTGTCGGAGACCAGCCGCAGCAGCGTGGCAACTAGAGAGAGTGTGTGAAAACTCCCGCGCCTCTCCTTCCGATGTGCTGCGGCTGGTCGAGGACGACACAGTCGCCAAAAATTCGTGACCGCCGCTTCCAGTCACATCCTTAAGCCGAGACCACTATTGATAGTTGTTGGAGTTTGTGAATACCCTACGCGCGCGGGCCTGTAGCTCAATGGTTAGAGCAGAGGACTCATAATCCTTTGGTTCTCGGTTCAAGTCCGAGCAGGCCCACCAATCTCAACCCGCACAGACACAGTAGTTTGTGCGGGTTTTCTGTTTCTAGTTTTGAGCTGAAAATAAATCGTCTGCGCCACTCCTTTGCCACTTTCTAGGGGTAGGTGGACAGTGTGTCGCGCGATACCTGGGCGACGCGCGCGAGTTCTTTGCGGGTGTCGTGCTTTGGCTCGGGCGTGGACTTCTTGTCATTATCTGACAAAAGGTCAGTCCGCTTGCCTTGTGTTTTTTTTCCAAGTTCCGCCAAGTCGTATTTGTTCCCAAGTTCAAGCTCGATCTTCCATGCGTCTGTAAGGTTGCGACGGCTGCGGATGCCTTGCGCGACGCTCTAGGCTTCGATTTAAGACACTTTGATTTCGTCTGAGGGTGCGGACAAAGAGAAACCCGACTCGTCAACTCTTTC
>CAMCWI010000157.1 GCA_945882065.1 Akkermansia muciniphila | reverse complement strand
GTTCGCTCGCGTTCATCCTCATGCGCTCGCTGAACGCGTGCGTCGCCGTCAGGTTGATTTTATGTGTGAAATCAGAATGGTCGGAAGATCCGTTGACCGCCTTCTCGTAATACCGCGCCATGAAATCGTAGCCGACATCAAAGGAGCTTTGCTCGCCCGCCACACCGAAATCAACCGATGGGCTGATCTCCATACCTGTGGATGACTGCTTATTCGCGCCCGACTGCGAATTGACGTTGTCATCGTAGAAACCACGCAACGATGCGGACACACTCCATGGCTTTTTTGTTTGCTGGGCGTTGAGCGCACCGGTTTCAAGGGCGTGCAACACACTGGTTCCCAGAGCGATTATTCCGACGGAGATAACTAGTTTATTCATATATATTGATTTGGTTGTTACAACCCGCAGACGGCGTTCCGGGAAAGGTTTAAGAAACTTCTCAAAAACTGTCAAACAAATGTTCCGCTTTTTTCCGCGCCATGTCCTTCATTTCCGGCTGCTTATTTCCCTGGCTGCCAACCGTGTGCTTGGCTCAGAGACAGCTTCCGGGGCGGTTCGTTCAACAGTCGCGCCACCATTCCCAGCGTCCACCCTCATCGCACCGGGATGACGAGGCTTTGCCCCACATGCAACCGGCGGGGGTTCAATGCCGGATTTGCCGTGAGCAGCGATTCCAGCCTCACGTTATATCTGCGCGCGATGGATGACAGCGTATCGCCATCCAGAATGCGGTGCTGGCGTTGAGTCGTGGTGCTGGAAACAACCTGTCGCAGTGCGCCGGGGGACAGAGTCTGCGGGGTTGCGCGCGGTTGCGCGGGTTGAACCGGTGAATTCGAGCGGACGGTCTGCGTCGTGCGTACGGTCTGCGGATTGGAGACAACATGATTCGGCGGCGGCGAAACGGTGACAGCGCGAGCCTTCAGGCGATCCAACTCCTCACTCAAGCGGCGATTTTCTTCCGCCACTTGTTCCAACTGCTTCTGCAATTCATTGGATGCAGGCACAGGCAAAACTCCCTTGGCCAGATCCTGCTTCAACCGGAAGATGTGTTCCTTGATCGTCTCCGCGTTGCTGGCAGTCGGACGCAGCTTGAGATACTTCTGGTAATGATAAATCGCCGCAGCAGCGTCAGACTCCTTCTCCGCATTCAGCCAGCCCAGTTCAAAGTGCGCCGCCGCCGATTGTGGATTTTTCTCCAGCGCCTGCTCGAACGCCTCAATCGCCCCCGCAAAATTCATCGCGTTCACACGGCTACGTCCAATCAGGAACTGCGGCTCCTTCTCCTCATCCGCCGCACCTTGCCCGGGCGGATTGCAGCCACACAACACCAGCCCGCAAACCAAAGCCAGCAGCGCGCGAAAGTTTTTTGCCCACAACATCACGCGCGCACAATAAACAAACCCGCCATCGCAAGCAATCGCGCGTTGCTCACAATCACAACACGCCCATGGATGCATGTTCATTGTCCCGCGCTCCGCCAGCGAAAGCTTGATTTCTCGGCCTCTTCTCCGCCTTACTAGCTGCAACAAAAACCCTCGCGGTTGAACCCGACCATGAATCCCATCCAATCCGATCTCTCTCCGGCGCAACTCGCCGAACTCAACTCCAGCCCGCTCTTCAATGCTGACCTCGCGCCCGTTTCCTCCGCACAGCGCAAGTGGCGCGTGGGCAGTTTTGCCGCGCTCTGGGTTTCCATGTCCGCGTGCATTCCGACGTACATGCTCGCATCGTCACTCATCGGCGGCGGCATGAACTGGTGGCAAGCTGTGCTCACGATCTTTCTCGGCAACCTCATCGTGCTCGTACCGATGATCCTCAACGCGCACGCCGGGACGCGCTACGGAATCCCATTTCCCGTTTATTGTCGCGCTGCGTTCGGTCCGCTCGGCGCGAATGTCCCCGCAGTTTTGCGCGCGTTGGTGGCATGCGGTTGGTTCGGCATCCAGACATGGATCGGCGGCGACGCGATCTACAAGATTTGTTGCACGCTTTTCAATCTGCAACCTGCGCCCGCCACGAACTGGCTCGGGATCAATGTAGGTCAATTCGCCAGCTTCATGCTGTTTTGGGCCATCAACATGTATGTCATCTATCGCGGCATTGATACCATCCGCGTCCTGCTGAACATCAAAGCGCCGCTGCTCATCGCGCTCGGATTGCTGCTGCTCTGGTGGGCTTGGAGCAAGGCGGGCGGGTTCGGCCCGATGTTGTCGCAACCCTCCGCCTTCGATGTCGGCCAGCCGAAGGAGGGGCAGTTCTGGAAATACTTTTTCCCAGCACTCACCGGCATGGTCGGATTCTGGGCTACGCTCTCGCTGAACATCCCGGACTTCTCGCGCTATGCAAACTCCCAACGCGATCAGATTCTCGGTCAGGCACTGGGATTGCCTGCGACGATGGCATTGTATTCGTTCATCGGCGTCGCGGTCACGTCGGCCACCACGATCATCTTCAAGGAAACGCTCTGGAATCCCGTGGATGTGCTGACGCGATTCAACAACCCCGCCGTGTTAATCACATCGCTCATAGCATTGTGCATCGCCACACTCGCCACGAACATCGCCGCCAACGTCGTGAGTCCGGCCAACGACTTCGCGCATCTCGCTCCACGCAAAATCTCCTTCCGCACCGGCGGCTACATCACGGGCGTGCTGGGCGTGTTGATGATGCCGTGGAAACTGCTCGCCAATCCTGAAAGCTACATCTTCGACTGGCTGGGCGGATACAGCGCGTTGCTGGGGCCGATTGCGGGTGTGTTGATCGCCGACTACTTCGTGATTCGGCGCACGAAGCTTGATCTTGTAGCACTCTACAAACCGGACGGCGAATATCGCTACACGAACGGTTTCAGCCTGCTGGCAATAGCCGCGATCTTGCTCGGCGCGCTGCCCAGCCTGCCGGGATTTCTGGTTCAAGTGAAACAACTCAAACCCGAAAGCGTTCCACCCACGCTCGTGAATCTGTTCCACTACTCGTGGTTCATCGGCTTTGCCGTGGCGTTCGCGATCTATCTCGTGGGACGGAAAATGAGTGAACGAAGATATTCTTTGCGAGCTTGCCTTTAAGCCTCCGTCGGGTGTTTATTGGCCGCGAACAACACCATGAGCAACAAGCCCTCAATCGCAAATGGCAAACCCGCAGACGACCGTCCACTCATCTTTGCCGTGGACGACGAACCCATGTTGCTCGAACTCGCCACGATGATCATCGAGCCACTCGGCTTCCGCGTGGAAACATTTCGCGATCCCATCGCCGCCGTGCGCGCGTTCTCGCTGGCGAATCCTTTACCGGAATTGATCCTCACAGATTTTTCTATGCACCAGATGAACGGCCTTGATCTCATCCGCGACTGCCGCCGTATCCATCCGCAGCAAAAAATCCTGATGGTGAGCGGCACGGTGGACGAAAGCATCTTCAAGGATTCACCTCATAAACCGGACGCCTTTCTCGCCAAACCGTATCAAGCGGTGACACTCGCCAGATTTGTCGCCGAACTGACCGGGCGCGATTAAAGTCTCGTTCTCGTTCTCGATTTTTATCGGGGAATTTCGAGGACGAATACGAGAGCGAGGACGAGTTGAAAACACCCGCTTCAAGCCAGACACCGCTTACGCCAACAACTTCTTCACCAATTCCCCATGCACATCCGTCAGGCGGAAGTCGCGGCCTTGGAAACGATACGTCAGCTTTGTGTGATCGAAGCCGAGCAGGTGGAGGATCGTCGCGTGCAGATCGTGGACATGGACTTTGTCCTGCGTCACGTTGAAGCCGAAGTCGTCTGACTCGCCGAGCGTGATGCCGCTTTTCACGCCGCCGCCCGCGAGCCACATCGTGAAACAATTCGGATGATGATCGCGTCCATCGCCAGCAGTGTCCTGCACCATCGGCGTGCGACCAAACTCTCCGCCCCACACCACCAGCGTATCCTCCAACATGCCGCGTTGTTTGAGGTCCTTGATGAGCGCAGCGGCGGCTTGATCGGTGTCTTTGCAATTCTGAGTAATGTCCTTCTTGAGTGCGCCGTGTTGATCCCAAGCCTCGTGGAAAATCTCGATGAAGCGCACGCCCTTCTCCGCCATGCGCCGCGCGAGCAGGCAAGCATTGGCGAATGATCCTTTGCCCGGCTCTGCGCCGTACATCTCGAGGACTTCCTTCGGCTCTTTGGAAATATCCATCAACTCCGGCGCAGTCGTCTGCATCCGCGACGCGAGTTCAAATTGATTGATGCGCGTGGCGATTTCAGGGTCGCCGACGATGTCGAGATGTTGCTGATTCAGATTCTTGATCGAGTCGAGCGTGGCGCGCTGGATGGTTTCATCCACGCCGGGCGGATTCGAGAGATAGAGAACCGGATCGCCGACGCTGCGGAACATCGTGCCTTGATGGACGGACGGCAGGAAGCCCGGCCCCCAATTGCCCGCGCCTGCGCTCGGACCTTTCTTGCCAGTGCTGAACACGACGAACGCTGGCAAGTCTTGCGACTCCGTGCCCAGCCCGTAACTGCACCACGCGCCCATGCTGGGCCGACCGAACTGTTGCGAGCCGGTGCTCATCAGGAGTTGGCCGGGGGCGTGATTGAACGCATCCGTGTGCATGGACTTCACGATGGCGATGTCGTCCACCACCGTTGCGAGATGCGGCAACAGCTCCGAGAGTTCCGCGCCGCACTTGCCGTGCTTGGCGAACTTGAACTTAGGGCCGAGCAACGTGGAGTTCGGGCTGATGAACGCCGCGCGGTAGTCCTTGATCAACTCCGCTGGCGGCAACGTGCCGTCGAACTTCGCAAGTTCCGGCTTGTAATCGAACAACTCCAGATGACTCGGCGCACCCGCCATGAACAGGAAGATGACGCGCTTAGCTTTCGGTGCGAAGTGCGGCTGCTTCGGTGCGAGCGGCCCGCCGAGCGTGGAAGCAGCAAACCCGTTTTCGCGCAGCAATGATCCGAGAGCAATCGCACCCAGCCCGACGCCGCACTGTTGGAAGAACCAACGGCGCGAAATTTCCTGCGGGCTTTTGCCGCGATAGAGATGGTCCTGGCAGTTCATCGGTTGAATGAATGTGGCAGAAACACCCAAACACCCAAGCACCAAAAAACCGCCGCAGCTTTCGCCACGGCGGTTGTAGAATTCGTCAACGCTTAGTAGGAAGCCTGCGCGCCCTTGATGGAGCGCTTCTTCATCCACGGCATCAAACCACGAAGACGTTCGCCAGTCTTCTCGATGGGATGTTGTTCGCCCTTCTTGAGCAGCGCGTTGTATTTCTTGTAGCCGCCTTTGTATTCGGCGATCCAGCCCTTGGCGAACTTGCCGGATTGAATGTCTTTGAGCGCGGCTTTCATCCGCTTCTTGACGCTCGCATCAATGATCTTCGGGCCGACGCTCACGTCGCCCCACTTGGCCGTCTCGGAGATCGAGAAACGCATACCGCCGATGCCCGCTTCGTTCATCAGGTCAACCGTCAGCTTCAATTCATGCAAGCACTCGAAGTAAGCCATCTCAGGCGAGTAACCCGCTTCGACGAGCACTTCAAATCCAGCCTGCACCAGCGCGCTTGCGCCGCCGCAAAGAACGGTTTGTTCGCCGAACAGATCGGTTTCAGTCTCTTCCTTGAAATCAGTTTCGATAACGCCCGCGCGCGTGCCGCCGATGCCTTTGGCCCAGGCGAGCGCGATTTTCTTCGCATCTTTACCAGGGTTTTGATGCACCGCGATCAAGCTCGGCACGCCTTTACCTTCGAGATACTGACGGCGAACGATGTGACCAGGACCTTTCGGCGCGACCATAATCACGTTCACATTCTTAGGCGGGACGACGGTCTTGAAATGAATCGCGAAGCCGTGCGAGAACAACAGCGTCTTGCCCTTGGTCAGGTTTGGCTTGATGTCCTTCTCGTAAGCGGACGGCTGCTTTGTGTCGGGAATCGCGATGAAGATCACGTCCGCACGACGCACGGCTTCGGCGGTGGGATAAACCTTGAACCCCTTCTCCTCCGCCGCCGCGATGGACTTGCTGCCTTCGTAGAGACCGATGATGACATTGAGTCCGCTCTCTTTGAGGTTGAGCGCGTGGGCATGGCCTTGTGAGCCGAAGCCGAGCACGGCGAGGGTTTTGTTTTTCAGGTCGGCGAGATTCGCGTCTTTGTCAGTATAAACTTTAGCAGGCATGAGTTAGTTGATTGTTGATTGTTAAAAGTTGATGTCCGTCTTAATCGTAATCTTGTTCTTAATCCTAATCGCTTACTTCCGCGACATCGCAGCCTTGCCGGTGCGGATCACGTCTTGCAGGCCGAAGGTTTTCATCAGGTCGAGAAATTTCTCCACCTTGCTCTCGTTGCCAGTGATCTCGATGGTCAATGACTTGGGCTGCACGTCCACGATCTTCGCGCGGAAGATGTCGGTGATCTGCATCACCTCGGCGCGGGCCTTGGAATCCACGGACACTTTCACGAGCACCAGTTCGCGATCCACGTATTCGCCCTCGCGGAAATCCTGCACCTTGAGCACGTCGGGCAATTTGTTGAGCTGCTTGACGATCTGCTCGACCGTGGCGTCATCGCCGCGTGTGACGATGGTCATGCGCGAAGCTGTACTGTCGTGCGTCGGCGCGACGTTGAGCGAATCAATGTTGTAGCCGCGTCCACTGAAAAGTCCGGCCACGCGCGTCAGCACGCCGAACTTGTTTTCCACGAGAACTGAGATGGTATGTCGCATAAACCCCTGTTTGCAGGGACGCGGAGGGTAGCGAGCGTGGAAATCCCGGTCAATCCGCAAAAATCTGGGAATCAGGTGGCATCCCCATCTCGCTGCCCTACAAACCGGGTGATGCCGGCTTAGTGCCGATTCCGGCGGATGGCGATGTAGCTTTTGGTGAAGCCGAAAAACTTTTCGCGACGGATTTCGCAATCAGGAAACAACTCCTGCATCTCCCGATGGTTCAACAAGCGGATTTCGTTGAGCAGGTTTTCAATCTGGACTGGAGTGGGCTTGGATGTAAGCCCAAGGATGGTGAACCAGCGAACGGTCTTACGTTGAAGCCAACGCGGGAAATAATGGATGAACGGAGCCATGAAATGCGGTTCGATGGGAAATTCACGCGCGGGAGTTTGCACCCAGAGCGTCTTCCCCACCCGGCGCATCTCTGACGCAAATGCCTTTTGCTTCTCGTATGTGCCGACGTGTTCGATGGCACTGTTGGAAAACCCGACATCAAAGCTCGCGTCGGGATAAGTCATGTTGCAACCATCACCTCCCACACACTGGAACGCCGGGAATCCAGCCTTCACTTCGTCCGGCAACTCGTCCGGGTTTAGAACGGTGATCTTTCCGGTGATGGCCAATCCGGTCCAGAACCACGGGCTTCCACCCACATCAAGTATGGTGGTTTGTGCAGTGGGCCGGATGACCTCTTGATAAAGTTTGAGGCGGCGTTCTCGAAAAGGCGTTTGAACCCATCCGTAAATGGACTGCATCGAAAATCGCTTCATGGCATGAATGGAAACGCAAACCGGCTGCCGATCAGGTGGCTGAAATGATCAAATGGTTCGTTTAACCAGCGGGCGGAATTTGAGGAGACTGGCATGTTATGTCAAGCTGGCTGTGAGCGATAAAAACAACCTCTGTTTGTCTGATCAGAAAAACGGGTTGTTCCCCTGCTCTTCCGCCACAGTCGTCAGCGGGCCGTGGCCCGGACAAAGCAAGGTTTCCAGTGGGAGCGTAAGGATTTGCTCGCGCACTTTCTGCCGCGCCAATTCCCAGGAATCATTCCCACGCCCCATCGAACCGGCAAAAATCGCATCGCCGACGATGGCGACTTCGGGCGCATGATCCGGCCAGCCAGTGATGACGTAAGTCACGCCGTCTGCCGCGTGGCCGGGCGTTTCGCGATGCGCGATCCGTAATCCACCAAGCGACACGACTTCGCCGGGCTGATTGCGTTGCTTCGCTGGAGCGTTCTTGGAACTCGTGTGGAGACAAGCGTCCGGTCTCGCTGCGCGAATGTCGCCGAGCGCGTGAACATGATCGTAATGCGAGTGCGTGATGAAGATGTAGCGCAACTCCAGCCGCTCCGCCGCGAGCGTGTCGAGGATCGTCTTGCCGTCGAATCCCGTGTCGAACAATGCTGCCTCGCGAGACGTTTCGTCCCAAGCGAGATAACAATTCACCGCCATCCCGTCGCCTGCCGAAGTGAACATCCTCAAATGCCGCCACGCGCCCAAATCTTTCTTCAACGGCAGCCAGCCATTCGCGATGCTTTCGAGTTTGGCTGGGTTCAAACCCATCGCGTTCGCAAGCGCGGTAAAGTCAGGCCGCTTGAAAAATGTCCCTGCATCTTCGAGCGACGAGAGTTCTCCTTCGGTCAAACCTGCCGCCTGCGCCGCCGCCGCCGCCGACACGCCACTCATCGCTCGCGCTTTGCGGATGATGTCGCCGAGATGATCTTCCAAAGTCATACGCGGACGTTACGCCGTGTTCGCCGAGAGCGGCAAGCGGTAAGTTGGGTTCAACCTCCCCCGAGAATTCTCTTTTCGCCGACCGCCCACCCCCGCAATCATTCGCAACGGAAATGGAAGTTCACGCACCACAGACCACGCACCACGCCGCGAGCAAGCTCGTGCCGCTACTGTTGGATTGGTTTGCCGCCAGTGCCCGCGATCTCCCGTGGCGACGCACTCGCGATCCTTACGCCATCTGGGTTTCTGAAATCATGTTGCAGCAAACCCAGGTCAAGACTGTCATCCCCTATTGGGAGCGTTGGATGCGCGAACTCCCGACCATCGCAGCACT
>CAMCWI010000156.1 GCA_945882065.1 Akkermansia muciniphila | reverse complement strand
CCGGAGGTGGCGCAATCCCACCTCCAGCTGATCGCCTGGCTCGCGCTTGGCAACGTGCTTTACGTTGGCTGGGTCGCGATGAAGCAGAAGAACCTCAACCTGCTGATCGGTAATTCCAGCGTGGCGCACATGGGCATGATCTTCCTCGGTATCGCGAGCCTGAACCTCATCGGCGTGACGGGCGCGGTGGTCATCATGATCGCGCACGGCTTCCTCGCCGCGCTGACGTTCGGTTTGAGCGGCTACATCTACAATCAGACCGGGACGCTTGAAATGAGCGAACTCGGCGGGCTGGCGAAGAAGCTGCGTTTCATTGGCGTAGCATTCGTGATTGCGGCAATGGCGGGCTGCGGCTTGCCGGGCTTCATGAACTTCGTGGGTGAGGTGAGTGTGTTCTTTGGTACGTGGCAAGTTCCGGCGTTGCGCACGGTGACGGTGCTGGCGGTCTGGGGCGCGTTGATCATCGGCGCGGTTTATATGCTGCGGGCGGTGCGGGCGGTGATGCATGGGCCGATGTCTGACAAGTGGGCGAATCTTTCCGACGCGAATCTGTGGCGCAAGTTACCTTACGCGATTCTGATCGTGAGCTTGCTGGTGTTTGGATTCTTCCCAAAGCTGCTCACGGAAAAAATCAAACCCATAACGGAGCAGATTGTGAACATGGCGACGGTTAAACCGGCTACTCCTGCATCCAGCGAAACAGTCGTGATGGTTGAAAGCAAATGAACCTTTCATTGATGTCATTGGAAATCTCGGTGGTGGTGCTCGGCATCGTAGTGCTGCTGGCGGATTTGTGGATGCCCGCGGAACGCAAGCGAATGCTTGGCTACGCGGCAGCGGCGGCACTTGGACTCTTGTTCGTCAACACGTTCATCGGTCAGTGCAGTTGCAATTCCGATGGAACAACCGCAGGCGGCATGTTTATCCAAGATGCGTTTTCAGGTTTCTTCAAACGCTTCTTCCTGCTTGCAGCCGCGCTCGTGATGATTCTCGCCGTGGAGTTCTCAGATCGCATCGCGGCGGGTGTCTCGGAGTATTACTCGCTGATCATCTTCGCGCTGGCGGGAATGTTGTTCGCCGCCTCGGCGAATGACTTCACGATGCTGTTCGTTTCCATCGAACTCATAACGATCACGTTTTATGTGCTGACGAGTTTCACGCGCGGCAAGGTGACCTCGCTTGAGGCAGGCGTGAAGTATCTGATCCTCGGCGCGCTGTCATCAGCGTTCATGGTCTATGGCATTGCGCTGGTGTGGGGCACGACTGGCAAATTCAATTTCAACGAACTCGCCGCCGTCTCGGCAAACTTTGTGGACAACAAGCTGTTCCTCTTCGGCGTGCTGTTCATTCTCGTCGGCCTCGGATTCAAGATCGCCGCGTTCCCGTTTCAGATGTGGACACCGGATGTTTATCAAGGCGCGCCGACACCCACGGCGGCATTTCTTGCGGTCGGCTCCAAAGCTGCCGGATTTGTGTTGTTGCTGCGATTCTTGTTTGTAGCAATACCGAGCGTGACGGCGCACTGGGATAAGTTGCTCATCATCGTTTCTGCTATCACGATTCTTTACGGTAACCTCTGCGCGATTCCGCAGCGCAATCTCAAGCGGCTGCTGGGTTACTCCAGCATCGCACACGCGGGTTACTTATTGCTGGGCGTGTCAGCACTCACGGGTGCGGGTCAGGCGGCAGTGCTTTACTACCTAGGTGGCTATCTGTTCACGACACTGGCGGCGTTTGCAGTCATCGCCATCGCGATGCGGAATCTGGACAGCGAAGACATCGGCGCTCTGGCGGGCTTGCATCAACGCTCCCCTCTGCTGGCTGCAACACTGACCCTCGCGATGGTTTCGCTGGCAGGCATTCCGCCTCTGGCTGGCTTCTTTGGTAAATTTCTTCTTCTCAAAGCCGTCATTGAACAAGGCGCGACGAACCCCGGCTACTATTGCCTCGCGTTCACAGCACTCATCGGCGTGGTGATCTCGATGTATTACTACTTCGGCGTGGTGCGGGCGATTTACTTCAGCAAAGAGACGGCGGATGCACCGCCCATCACGATGTCACTGCCTGCCAAACTCGTCATCGTCATCTGTCTGGCGGGAATGGTCTACCTCGGATTGTTTCCAACGAAGATGCTCAATCTTGCGAATGATGCGACGGCCGCACTCGGTCTGATTGCGCGCTGAAGTCCGAAGTTTGTCCAACGATGTTTTCGGCGAGACGCCGAAAACTATCCGCGAGACGCGGGTGCTACACGTCAGATAGGTCCACCAAACTTAACTCGCGAGCGGCGCACCCACATTTATCCCGTGTTTGAGGCAATAAGCTCCATTCACTACGTACTTTTGTGCCCAGTGTTTTAATCCAGCGCGTTCCTCGGCAGTGAGTTTGCGAACGATCTTTGCGGGCGCACCCAACACCAATGATCCAGCGGGAATCTTCATGCCCTGCGTTACAAGTGCCTTCGCGCCGATGAGAGATTGTTTCCCGACAACCGCACCATCCAGAACCACCGCGCCCATGCCGATCAACACTTCATCACCGATTTTGCAAGCGTGGACGATGGCTGAGTGCCCAACCGTGACGTGATTGCCAAGAATGCACGCGAAGTCATCCGCGAGATGCAGCACGGCGTTGTCCTGGATGTTCGTGTGGTGACCGACGACGATGCGATTGATGTCGCCACGTAATACTGCGCCATACCACACGCTGGAAAAATCGCCGAGCTTCACGTCGCCGAGCACGCTCGCACCCTTGGCGATATAGACGCCCTTGCCGAGCTTGGGTTGTTTGCGCAGGAACGTGTCGAGTTGCTTTTCAAGTTTGCCCATACGTTATGCGCAAACATACCAAGTGCGGTAGAAAATGAAACAATGGAGGCAATCCCCATATCGCGTGGCAGCCGAGGCGGGAAACAGCGGAACATTCAGGCCTTAGCCCTGTAAAAATTTCTGCATAAGCGTGGTTGTTTGAAGGCTGCCAACTCATTCAAGGTGGCGGGCGTCACTCCTCACCGCCGCGGTTACTATATTCAACCTTTTTCCCCCAGCGGTTTTGTTTTTCCGGCAGGCTCATGTCCACCTTCACATGGTAAGCGTCGTCGCCGAAAGTGTGCGTGATGACCTTCTGCAATTCTTGCGACGGCGCCACGGTGTAGCGCTCGTGGGGCGACACAAAAACCGTCTGCCCGGTCGGGTAGCGGAAGCAAAACATCACCTCGCACCTGCCCGGATGCGCGGCAATCAAGTCACGCAGAGTTTCCATGCTTTCGGGTTTGATGTGCGGGGTGTGCAGGTGAAACGTCACCCGTTTCGTATATTTCTTCGGCGCGTCTTCGAGCGGGAATATCTCCTGCGGAAAAATCTTGGGCTTGTCCTCACCGGTGTTCACTTCGCCGATGACCATGATGGCTTTGTTCAACTCCAGCAACGCGCGGAACTTGTCATAGTTCTCGTTCATCACGAGGATTTGCACCGAGCCTGACAGGTCTTCCAGTGTCACCATTGAGTAGGGTTTGCCGCTCTTCTTCGAGACGCCATGTTGAGCCGCCGCAATGAGTCCGCCGATGCGCGTGAGTGAACGCGTTGGCAACGCCGCGAGAGTGGCGGTTGTGTTAAGGCAATACTTTTCCAGAATCGGCGCGAACGGCGTAAGCGGATGGCCGGTGACGTAGAAGCCGAGTAATTCCTTTTCGTGCGCCAGCAATTCGTGCTGCGGCCACTCCGGCAAGTTGGTGATGGTTTCGGGCATCGGCGATGCTTTTTCTTCGAGAGCACCGAAGAGCGAGCTTTGACCTTTTTGTTTGTCAGACAAAATGCTCGCCGCGCGCGCCATCGTCCGTTCGATCTGCGCGAACAGTGTGGCGCGCGTCTGCCCAAACGTGTCGCATGCGCCAGACTTGATAAGCGCCTCTAAAGTTTTCCGCGTCACAGAACGACCATCCACACGCTCACAAAAATCTGGGAGTGACGTGAACTTCCCGCCCTCGCGCGCTTTGAGAATCACTTCCACCGCCGCCTCGCCAACGCCCTTGATCGCGGCGAGTCCGAAGCGGATGACCTCTTGCGGAGCGCGGCTGTCCTCAGCCGCAGCACTTTCACCAACATTGGGCGCACTGAAACTTTCCGTTGGCCTCTTTGTATTTGTGCCTGCTGAGGCTGGGACAGCCGCGCTCCGCTGCGCGGGCGCAAACGTGACAAAACTTTCATTCACATCCGGCGCGAGAACTTCCACACCCATCACGCGCGCCTCGGCGATGAACAACGCCAGCTTCGCCGTGTCGCCCATGTCGTTGGTCATCATCGCAGACAGGAACTCGACCGGATAATTCGCCTTCAGATAAGCCGTCTGATACGCGACGACGGCATAAGCGGCGGCGTGAGATTTGTTGAAGCCATAACCGGCAAACTTTTCCAGCAAATCGAAAATCTGATTCGCCTTCGCCTTCGGGATTTTGTTTTTCTCCTGACAACCCTTCACGAAGATTTCACGATGCTGCTGCATCTCCTCGACCTTCTTTTTACCCATCGCACGCCGCAACAAATCCGCGCCGCCCAGCGTGTAGCCGCCGAGCAACTGCGCGGCCTGCATCACTTGTTCCTGGTAAATAAGGATGCCGTAAGTCTCCTTCGAGATGGGTTCGAGCAACGGATGTTCATACTCCACCTTCACCTCGCCATGACGACGTTTGATGAATTCAGGAATGAGATCCATCGGGCCGGGGCGATACAACGCCACAAGCGCGGTGATGTGTTCCACACTCGCGATCTGAAACTTTCGGCACAAGTCCCTCATGCCACCAGATTCCAACTGGAAGATACCAAGCGTCTCGGCGCGATTGAGCAGGTCGTAAGTTTTTTTGTCATCTAGTGGTATTTGATCCACATCCACCGTGATGCCTTGCGTGCGCTTGATCATCTCGCAGGTGTTGCGGATCACCGTCAACGTCTTCAACCCGAGGAAGTCCATCTTCAGCAAGCCAAGCTCGCCGACGGGATTCATCGCGTACTGCGTGACGATAGCACCGTCATCGTCCTCCTTGAGCGGAAGCAAATTCACCAACGGTTGATCACCGATGACCACTCCTGCAGCGTGAACGCTGGAGTTGCGCGACAAATCTTCGAGGATGAACGCCGTGTCAATCAGCTCGCGCGTCGTCTCTTCCGTCTCGTAGGCTTGCTTGAGTTCCGGCACTTGCTTGAGTGCTTTCTCCAGCGACATCTTCAACTCAGCAGGAATCAACTTCGCCAACCGATCACACTCGCCGTAGCTCAAACCCATCACACGACCCACATCTCGCACGACGGATTTCGCACCCATCGTGCCGAACGTGACGATCTGTGCAACGGAATCGCTGCCGTATTTCTGGCGCACGTATTCAATCACGTCCGCGCGCCGGTCGTCCGCAAAATCAATATCAATGTCAGGCGGGTTGACGCGCTCTGGATTTAGGAAACGCTCGAACAGCAGGCCGTAGCGGATCGGATCCACGTTCGCGATCTCCAGCAAATAGGTGACGAGTGAACCCGCCGCGCTACCGCGCGCCACGCAAGCGATGCCCTTGCTGCGTCCGTATTGCACAAAGTCCGCAACGATCAGGAAGTAAGAAATGAAACCCGTCTTCTCGATGACCTTGAGTTCGAGTTGCAGACGATCAACGACATCCTTGATCGCAGCGGCGACAGCGGGATCGTGGATGTCAGTTTTACGCTCGCCCTCACCCTGACCCTCTCCCCCGGGGAGAGGGGACAGCGGTTGGGCACTTGTTGATTGTTGTGAGTCATTCGAGCCGTTGGCCGCGTCTGATTCGCCAGAAGACTGTGAGCGTTTCTCCCTCTCCCCTGGGGAGAGGGCCGGGGCGAGGGGTTCGTTGACGCGATACGTTGGCAACCGCTTTGGATCATCAATGCCTTCGACGATGTATTCCTCACCTTCAGCCCGCACGCGCAGCGTGTAGCGGCGTTGCAATCCCTCCGCGAGCAGCTTCCGCAAATAACCTTCCCGCGTGAAATGTTCCGGCGGACTGAACACCGGATAGTGTAGCGTCTTGAAATCAAACTCCACATTGCACTTCTCCGCCACCTCCAGCGTGTTCGTGATCGCTTCGGGCGTGTCCGTGAAGCGCGACTTCATCTCCTCCGCCGAGCGCAGATAGAATTGCTCCGGCACATAGCCCGCGCTCATGCGCTTCGGATCGCTCAACATCGATTGCGTGCCGATACACACGAGACAATCATGCGCGTGCGAATGTTTCTTCTCGACGTAGTGAACGTCATTCGTCGCCACGCATTTCAGCCCGAACTCCTTCGCCCACGCGATGAGGTGTTTGTTCACCTTCGCCTGTTCAGCGATACCGTGGTTCTGGAGTTCGAGGTAAAAATTCTCCGCGCCGAGCGTCTGTTTGAACCAATCCAGCGAGTCGCGAGCCTTCGTGATTTGTTCCTGCATGATCGCCTGTGGAATTTCACTGGCGAGACAACCGGACAACGCGATCAACCCTTCTTTGTGCGCGGCGAGAATTTCTTTATCAATGCGCGGCTTGTAATAATAACCCTCCAAGTGAGCGGCGGTCGTGAGTTTGACGAGATTCTTGTAGCCGACCTCGTCCTTCGCGAGCAGCACGAGATGGTTATAGACATCCTTGCCGCCGGTGGAGGATTTTTTCTCCAAGCGCGAACCGGGCGCGACATACACCTCGCAACCGATGATGGGTTTCACGCCTTTGGAACGCGCTTCCTTGTAGAAATCCACCACGCCATGCATCGCGCCATGATCCGTGATGGCGAGCGATGGGAACTTCAGCTCGTGCGCCTTCTCCATGAGCTTGTCCAAACGGCACGCGCCATCGAGCAACGAATACTCGGTGTGCAGGTGCAGATGGACAAAGTCGGAATGTGACATCGGAAGAAACTTTACCTGCGCGCAGCGAGTGAGCGCAAGTCAGCGACCAAATATCTTGTTCACTTGCCCAACTTGGCCAGCCTGCGGCGGATGGATTCCGGGGCTTGCCGGCAATCGAGAACAGCCCAGATGCGAATCGTCTGTCCATCAATGTCGTAATAGGCCGCGTATGGGAATCTCTTGGACAGAAGGCGGAAATAACCGAACGATTTCAGATGATTTCCTGCGTAGAGCAACAATGATTCAACATCCGAGAAAAGCGACTCCTGAAAATAATTTCCAAGCCCTTCGCGCTGCCGTTCGTAGAAATCAAACCCATCGGCGAGATCATCGCGAGCCGACGGCAAGATGAGGATTTTCATTCCTGTCTATCGCGAAGTTGTTTCTTAGCCGCCTCCCAATCCATGAAAACTTCCTTGCCGGATTTCACCGCCTCGGCGCGATCATGCAAAACCTCGCCGTGCCACGCAGGCGACTGCACCTGCGCCTCGTCTCGGCTCAAGTCGGCCCACAACTCCTCCATCGCGCGGAGTTTTTCTTCCTTGGTCATTTTGTCCAATGGCAGCGTGGCTTGCATTTGTTGGTTAATTAACCCTGCTTCAACCCAACTTGCAAGGACGACAACCTGCGATTCGCGCAAGGAAGGGATGTTCACCAAAGCTTTGCCGTTGCCCGGAATTGGCTGGCCGTTCACAATCGCCCACGCACAACCAACAATTTTATGGCCTATCAGGAAAAACAACTTCAAGAAATCTCTCGCCACTTCCAAATCTACGGCGAGATCCAGCACGCCGAGACGTTCAAGATCGGACACATCAACGAAACCTATTCCGCCACGTATAATCAGGGCGGCACGAGCGTTCGCTACATCCATCAGAAGATCAACAAAGGCGTGTTCAAGAATCCCGTGGCCGTGATGAAGAACGTCATGCGCGTCACCACGCACATCCGTCGCAAGCTCGAAGCTGCGAACACTCCCGACCTCACGCGCCGCTCGCTCATCGTCATCCCCACGCGCGATGGCAAATCGCATTACGTCGGTCGCGATGGAGAATTCTGGCGCACGTTCGTGTTCGTCGAAGGCACGCAGACGTTTGAGGCTGTGCAAACTCCCGCGCAGGCGTTTCAAGCAGGCCGTGCCTTCGGTGAATTCCAAAGCCTGCTCGCCGATCTGCCCGGCGGACGATTGCACGAAACCATCCCCGCGTTCCACGACACGCGAAAACGCTTCATGGCATTGCAGCAGGCGATACACAAAGATCGTTACAACCGCGCCCGTAACGCCCGGCCTGAAATTGAACTCGCACTGAGCCGCGCCAACATCGTCAGCGTCATCCTCGACGCGATGGCGAAAGGGAAAATTCCCGAACGCATCACGCACAACGACACCAAATTCAACAACGTGATGCTCGACTCCACCACCGGCGAAGCCATGTGCGTGGTGGATCTCGATACCGTCATGCCTGGCTGCGCGCTCTACGATTTTGGCGACATGATCCGCACCACGACGAGTCCCACGCTCGAAGACGAACGCGATCTGACGAAAGTAAAAATGAACCTGCCCGCATTCAAAAAACTGGCTGAGGGTTATCATTCAACCGCAGGTGGATTCCTGAACAAGACCGAGAAAAGCCTGATGGCCTTCTCCGGCAAACTCATCACATTTGAAATCGGCATCCGCTTCCTGACCGACTTCCTGAGCGGTGACAACTATTTCCGCATACATCGCCCCGATCACAATCTCGACCGCTGTCGGACGCAGTTCAAACTCGTGGAATCCATCGAGCAACAGGAAAAGGCGATGCAGAAATTCGTGGATGGGCTGTGAAACATTAACCACGAATGCCCCTCCGTCGTTAAAAAATTCCGGTAACGTCCGCGCGGATTTGCTTCTGAAGGAGGCATGGACACAGTAAAACTCTCTGCGCCAATGCCCGACGGAAACAAATGCCCGCAATGCGGCACGCCGCTGCCCACAGGC
>CAMCWI010000155.1 GCA_945882065.1 Akkermansia muciniphila | reverse complement strand
CTGGCGACAAGCTCGTTGAAATCCGAATGCCACGAGCCAGCGTCGTGCAGCATGGCGAGTTTGACAGTGAGACTTGTTGTCAGCGGGCCGGGCGTGAACAACAATGGGTCGCGTGCTGTTGGGAGCAATGATTCAGAATTCATATCGTTGTTGCTACTTCATCAAGTGAATCCTTGAGGATGCTCCAAGCCTGATCCAGTTCCTCTTCGAGAGCATTCAGGGGCGGCGCGAACGTCAGTACTGTTCCTTTAGACACCTTGAAATTCAGACCGCGTCGCAACGCCGCATACATCACACGCTCGGCGGTATCCACGGCGTTCGCTCCGCTGATCTCCACGCCGATCAACAGTCCCAAAGCGCGGACTTCGCGCACGAGCGGATGACGGGCCAACCGTCCGCGTAAATCGGCCACGGTATTAAAGCTGATGCGGTCGGCGCGTTCGACGAGTTTTTCCTCGGTGATGACTTCAAGCGTCGCCAACCCCGCTGCGCACGCAGATGGATTTTTTTCATGCGTGTAATGCCCGAGCGAACGATCCGCAGCGATGTTCAAGTTCTCGCGCACAATCACGCCCGCCAGCGGAAACACACCGCCGCCAAGACCTTTGCCGAGCACAACGATGTCTGGCACGATGCCGAAGTGTTCAAACGCATGGAAACGTCCGGTGCGTCCGAGACCAATGGGGATTTCATCCAGCACGAGCAACGCGCCGTGCTTGTCGCACGCGGCGCGGATGCGTTTCCAATAATCTGGCGGAGGAATCACCGGCACGTTGCGGACGGTCTCGGCGATGACGGCCGCCACGTCTCCCTCCCGTTCAAGCACATACTCCACGTAATCTGCGCAGGCGTAACTGCACGCGGTGCCGCAGCGGAATGGGCAATGCGTCACATCCGGGGGCGGCACATGTTCGCAACCGGGCAACAACGGGCCGGCGTCTTTGCGGAACGCCGACTCGCCGCCGATGGAAATCGCATCGAGCGACGCGCCGTGAAACGAATCCCACATCGAAATAGTTTTGAACCGTCCGGTCGCAGCGCGCACGAGTTTGAGCGCAATGCCAATGGCGGATGAACCGCCGGGAGCGAAGAGCACGCGGCTTAATTCGGGCGGCGACAGACTGATGAGTTTTTCCGCGAGACGGATGGCGGGTTCGTTTGTGTAACGCCTCGTGGAAAACGGCAGCAAGTCGAGTTGCGCCTTGATGGCAGCGATTACTTTCGGGTGGCCGAAGCCGACTTGATGAACATTGTTGCCGTGAAAATCGAGATAACGCCGACCTTCCGCATCTTCAATCCACGCGCCTTTGGCGGAGCGTAGGACGTTCAAGCAGGGCGTGGACATGGCTTGATGAACGAAAGCATCAGCATCGTCGGCGAGTAATTGTTTTGTCGCGTCGTTGTGATGGCTTTCGTGCCAGGCGGCGCGATGCGGCGAGAGATTGATGTCGCCTTCAACGCGGAGTCCGTCGAGTTGCGATTGGTTGGATGGATTCATGGAGTCAGTCGATTCGAGAGATAGAAAAGGCCAAGGCTGGCGGATGACCCGCCAGCCTTGGCTTGATTAAACATTCAGCCTCAAGGTTTGAAGAGGCGATAGAATGCAGCGGCGTTGGTGGCCGGCTCGGAATGGCTGCTCAAGCCCACTGTGCCCGCCACGTCAGACCAGACAGCCGGGGACAAGGACGGAGCCTTCTGCAAACGCAGACCCGAGATTCCAACCCAACTGAAGTTGGCGTTGCCGCCGGATTGCGTGATGCTCAACAGACCTGCGGAGTAAGGCTGCACCGCTTGAGTCAGGCTTTGTCCCGCTTGACCTGCGGTGTAGATGGCCTGCGCTTCTTGCGGGCTTAACGCGCGACGCCAGAATCCGACATCGTCAATCAAACCGTTAGTGATCGCGCCGCCGTTCTTGTCGTTATACCAACCGGTGCCGTCCTGACCGATGTTGATGGCGTGTGTGCCAGCGAAGTCGGTGTTCGGCGGGAGGTTGATGGTGCGGGTGTAACCAATCGTATCCGTATCCACAGAACCGATGGACGTGGCGTTCCAGATGCGCGGAGTAAGTTTCACGCCATCCAACATGGTGTAGATCGCGTAACCTTGTTCGAACACCACGCAGAGGTGATGCCATTGGCCATCGCGAATGACGTTGCTGTAAGTCACATCGGAGCGGTTGCCGCTGCCGCCTGCGCCGGTGGTGGACTTCACGCGGAAGTTGCCGCCGTCCTGCGAGAAGATGCCCCAGCCGCGGTTGGCGCTGCTGTCCCATTGCGTATTGCTGATGAGCGCGAGGTCGTCGTTCTGGTTGGTCATGTTGATCCAGAAGGAAACCGTGAAGTTTACGTTATCCAAGAACTTCAGATCAGTCGGATAATCGAGCGTGACGTAGTTCGTCACGGCGGGCACGAGTCCGCGTGATGTGGTGAACTGCAAGGCGCTGCCGATCTTGCCAGGAACAAGGCCCGGTCCGTTGATGGGAGTGCCGTTGTTGCCGCGACCGGTGGAGTCGGTGTAATCGCCGTCGAACTTCAAGTGTGCGACGAGATCGTTCGTGACTGAAACGTTGACCACGGTGAGATGAGCAACGCGGCTGGTCACTGCGCCATAGGTGTTCGTGGCAACGAGTGTGTAGTCACCCGCGTTGGCCGCATGAGCACTGGCCAGACTGAAGTTTGTGCCAGAACCGATGGCGACGCCATTCAAACGCCATTGATAGCTAATGGGGACTCCACCGAACGCCACGCCACTGAATGCGGCGGGATAACCATCACTCACAACCACAGACAACGGCTGCGTCGTGATCGTGGGGACTGTGACCACGGTCAGGCTCGCAGGATTGCTCGTGGCAGGTCCGCTGGAGTTGACGACGCGGCAGCGATAAGAACCTGCGTCATTCGCGTCGGCGTTCGAGATCGTCAACGTCGCGGTGGTGACACCGGAGTAGTGACCGCCGTTGGAGATGTTCGTGCCGGAACGTTGCCACTGATAGGTCACCGCTGTCGGACTGGACACGCTCACCGTGAAGGATGCGCTTGTGGCTGCACCGATGGTCGCGTTCACGGGTTGAGCGGTGAAGATCGGTGTGGTGATTTCATAGAGACCGAAGTTATCAATGCCCCAGAACCAGGCGGAAGTGCCGTTGGCGTTCATGCGGAAACGGACGTTGGCCTGACCATCAGCGGCGGCGAGACGAACGACTTCGATGCGCTTGCCGTCGAACGTGTCGTCGTTCAAGCGACCATTGATGTCAGACGGTTTGATCGAAGAGATCGGTGCAGAGATGTATGAACCGTAGTTCGTAGCGTGAACCGGCACGTCCGGCGACCAGTTACGGTTGGCTTCAATGCGAGCGAATGTTGCAGGTACGTCAGCAACCCCGTTGGTGAGGATGATGTCGGTGTTAGCGGGATCGTTGTCGAAGTAGTAGAGCACGGGCAACCAGCTTGTGCCGCCGTCCACGGAGTATTCCATGAAGTCCATGTTGTCCTGGTTTTGTTCGTAGATGCTGTTGAACGCGAGGAATACGTTGGAACGACCTACGCAGGAGATCGGCGCGGTGAACAGGTCGGCAAATTGACCAGTGCAACCGCCGCAACGCGAATCGGATTCGGACCACATCAGGTTACCGCTGGCGAGGCTCGTGACTTTCGTTCCGTTCAAAATGATGGTCGGCAGATTGGTGCGTTGGGAATCCCAAGAATCAAACCGGCTGCTCGTGATGAGAATCCAATCCTTGTAGGAATCGGAATCGCGGTCATTCAAATCAAAACCGGGCGTACCGCCAGCACTCTGGTTTTGAACCGACCAACCCACGGGAAGCGCGACACCCGGAGTGGCGTTCTCTGTGAGTGAGTCAAAGTTTTCGTAGTAGAACGGCGCAGGCAACGTGATGACTTGATAGTTTTTCACGGTGAAGCCCCAGGTGTTGGTCTTGTTGCCAAGCACGTTGTCGTTCCAGGTCAATTTCAAGGTGTGACCCGACAGCGGATCCAAACGCGGCGGAACGGTGTAGTTCGCGGTGAACGTAGGAGGAGTTTCCGTCACAGTTCCCACAGGGACGCCGTCCAGATAGAGCTGAACTGAACCGCTTGTGACAATTGCGTCGCCTTGATTCAACACCACGCTGATCGCGGCTTCTTCGCTGATGCTTGTCGCGCCAACGCCGGGATTGCGGGAGTCAATGAACGAAGGGACTGGCGGAATGATGGAAGGAATTCCGCCGGCAGAAGCCGCACCGAGTGCTGCCATCTGCCCTGCGTTCAGAGCCACATCCCGCAGTTGCACGCTGTTGACGTAACCCAGAGCGGAGTTCGTGGAGGAATCCGCCAAGATCAACGCCGTCGCGTTCGCATCCAAGGCGAAGAATCCATCAATGATCCCGCTGCTGAACGAACCCATCTCGATGCCGTTAGTATAAACGCGCGTCGTGCCGCCTGCGGTGACCACGATGCCGATGCGATACCAAGTGTTCGCCGCGATGCTTCCAACAAATGGACCGCTCACGCCGCCAGCGCCGATCTTGGCCGGGCCGACGCCGCCAGTGGCGCCGTCAATGACGATGAATTGTTGTGAACCCAGAGCCACGCCGTTGTGAGTCTGGATGAGAGGGCGAGTCTTGCCGTTGGAAGCCGTCGGATAAAAGACATCCAAGAGATAAGTGTATTGGTTCACCGTGCTACCGCCGCCATTGGCAGCAGGCGTCGGTATATTGTAACCCTGACCATTGGTCGCTGCGGGGAAACGCATGACACCAGCGGGCGAACCCGCGATGTCTGAAATTCCGAAACCTGTGGTCGTGCCGAACACGGTCGTCAGAAAAGTGACGCCGCCGCCGCCATCAGCATAAACCAAGTCAGTGCCGACCGTGGCTGTGAGGTTGCTGCTGTTGAAATCCCAAGACCCGAAGGGTTGGGCGAACGAATTCGCGGCGACTAAAAGTCCCGTGAGAATTGCCGCGCTTTTAAGGCGCATACCAAGTGTTTTTTTCATGTTACGTATGGTGTTGAGGATTTTGTTTTTATGTGGGGAACCGAAAATGATGCGCTGTTCATTTGGTCGCGCGCCGGATACGGAGAGTTTCAGCGGCCTTCTGATCGCCGCTGGATTGAGCTGCTTGCAACGCGTTATTGAGGCAAAGAACACCGCGAGTGACTAACGTGGTTTGCTCGCGATTGAGTCCCGAAGTTCCGGCCAGCGTTTGAATCTCACCGTATGCTTTGGAGAAATTTTGAGACTTCAGCGAATCGGCGACTTTGGTGACGAGATCTTTTGTTTCAGGTTTGGCCTTGGCGAAAGTTTTAGCCAAAGCTCCTGGCAATTCCTCTATGGCAATCGGCTCTGGAGGACTACTCGCGCGGTCACAGCCCGTGTTGGCAGTAGCCAACGACAGGAAAAGGAGAGCGGGCAGAATCGTCGCACGTAGTAATCGCATAATGATCATGGAACTGGATTGACCGGTCGGGAGCCCGTGTAGTGGCGGTAATCAATGCCAACGTTCAATCCTGTGAATCGGATGCGCGAGACATGACCATCCACCCAAACCGTCTGGTTGCCTTTGTTGTGGCGGTAGTACTCGAAGTCGAACTTGTAACCTCCGTACAATGAGGAAAGCCCGCCATAGACAGGTTCTCCAATCCACTGCTTGAGAATCTGTGTGCTGCCAGGAAACAATCCGATGCTGTCATCAGAGCCTTCCATGGATTGCTCTGCGGCGTCCTGACAGAAAATCGTTTTCGTCGGATCCTTGTAGGAAGTGACTTTCTTTATGGATTTGGGTTCATCCGGATCATTCCCACCTGTTGAGCCTGAATTGACCAACAGGAATCCACACATCCCATAAGTCGAGTTCTGCCAGAACTCTGAAGGATAGAACAGACCGTCATCGTGCCACTCGTCGGGATGAACCGAGACGGGACAACGGAAAATTTTCCGGTTCTTGGCGAAATAGTCGAGATACCCCAAAGCCCAGTACGCATACTGGTCGGTTGGCGGTAGAAGAACTTCGGACCTCGGGCCCGAAGTCCACTGGCCATGATTGGGTAAACTGCCTCCACCCCTATGGTAATAGGTGTCGCCGTGGTCATGGGCGTAGGTGGTCGCAGCGATGCCGATCTGACGAAGATTGCTGACGCATTGAGCTGCCTTGGCCTTCTCCTTGGCCTTGCTTAACGCTGGCAACAGCATCGCCGCCAAGATCGCGATGATTGCGATCACCACCAGCAGCTCGATCAGTGTAAAGCCTCTGGGGTGCGAAACGCGTGGTGTAAGAATTGTATTCAACGATTTAGAGTTTTGATTTGGGTTCATTTTTTGGGCGACGAAACGACCAAGTCACACATGCGACTCTAGAAGAGGCAACGGCAGACTCAACGAACGTTTGGGAAACGGACGGAAACGATTCGGTGGCGCAGATGAGGGTTGTGTGACAAAAATTGAAAAAAAGTCATAAACCAACTTGTTGCTGAAGTTTTGTTACGCACTTGCGGAAAAAGTTACGGATAAACTGCGAACCTGAAACTTTTTGGCAATTGGTGTATCGAGCCTTGTCCTCATTTGTCTCTGCATGAGAGCATTCACATCCGATACGCATGGCCGCACAGAAACAGGCCCGCCAAATCGATCGCAATATCCAAAAATCATTTATGACCTTCGATCCGCTGACATGTCCGGGAACTTGTGACAACCAACTCAAGGCGCGAAATCAAACTTATGAGGCTCTCATCAGTAAAGCCGCGTCGTTCATGTGGGGCTTGTTTAGTTATGCGTTGTTGCTCGCTTTGCCGGTTGTCATTTCAGCCTGTAAACAAGAGTCGCCCGTGCTGACCAACGAAACCCTTCCTGATGTTCCAGGCATTCAGACTAAGGCAGATGGCGGCGATTCAGTTGCGCAGTTTGAACTCGGATCCGCCTATGCAAAGGGGCTTGTGGTGACGCAAAGCTACGCGCAGGCCGCGCACTGGTACCGGCTCGCCGCTGGTCAAAGCAATGCCGCTGCACTGTTGGCTCTCGGCGAACTTTCCGAAGTCGGGCAAGGCGTGCAGAAAGACGAGGCCGAAGCAGCAAACTTTTATCGCCAGGCCGCCGTATTGGGCAATCCCGCCGCGCAATACAGCCTCGCCGCTCTTTACGTTCAAGGAAAAGGCGTGACTGCTGACGACGCGGAAGCGCTCAAATGGTACCGCGCCGCCGCATGGCAGGGCGATGCGTTGTCGCAGTACACGATAGGGATGCGCTATTACGAAGGCCGAGGCGTGAAACAGGATTTTGTCGAGGCGTACCAATGGTTGAGTCTCGCAGCTTCCCAGAAGATCTCCGACGCGCTTCCTGTGCTTGATACGTTGAAGAAGAAAATGTCCAGCGAACAGATCACCCAAGCCAAGGAGCGAGTTACTGGATTCACCCCCGTAAAACCGTCCGCTTCGAGCAAGTAAAACGACAAATTCAATACCCATGAAAACTTTCCTGCCTCTGTGCCGTGCGAGTCTGCTCGCAGCCGGTTTCCAACTCGCAACGCTTTCGATCTACGCCGCTAAACCTGATAACGAGCTTGTCGGGCGATCTGGGACAAACCGTTTCGTCACGCCCGTCAATCAGATCGTCGTTCCGTTCGGCAAACAGATTGATCTGCCCGGATTGCGACCCCAAGTCATCGCGCTTTCACCTGACGGCAAACTGCTGGCTGTCTCCGGGAAGACGAGTGAGTTGATCATCCTCGATCCCATCACTGGCGACATTAAGCAGAAAGTGGAACTTCCCGCTGAAGCGCAAAATGCGCCGCGACCAGACGCGCCTTCTTCCAACATCCTCGCCCCGGACAAAAAAGGCCAGGTGAGCTTCACGGGCCTGATTTTTTCCCGCGACGGCAAAAAGATTTTCCTCAGCAACGTGGACGGCAGCATCAAAGTTTTTTCCGTTGAAGCAAGCGGCACGGTCAAACCCTCACATTCGTATCCGTTGCCACCCGCTCAAGCTCCCCGCCGCAAGGAAGAAATCCCCGCCGGCCTTGCGCTTTCTACTGATGGCAAAAAGCTTTTCGTTTGCGGAAATCTTTCAAATCAACTGTTCGAAATGGATGTCGCCACCGGGAAAATTATCCGCTCATTCCCGGTCGGTGTCGCGCCGTATGACGTCGTAGTCGTTGGCGACAAAGCATACGTCAGCAATTGGGGCGGGCGACGGCCCAAGTCCGGCGATCTCACCGGCCCAGCAGGGCGCGGCACGGAAGTCAAAGTGGATGCAGTTATGAACATCGCCAACGAAGGTTCGGTAAGTGTGATTGATCTCAACGCCTCGGCGGTGGATCGTGCGTTGAAACAGGAGATCATCGTTCAGCTTCACGCTTCTGCGCTCGCCGTTTCTCCCAACCAACGCTACGTGGTTTGCGCGAACGCCAACTCGGATAATCTCAGCGTCATTGACACCCGCACGGACACCGTCATCGAAACAATCTGGGCCAAACAAAATCCTGCCGATCTTTTTGGCGCATCGCCCAACGCGCTTTGCTTCGCGCCGGATGGCAAAACTCTTTACGTCGCCAACGGCACGCAAAACGCCATCGCGGTCATCCGCTTTTCCCCTGCTGATCGCGAATCAAAACTGCTGGGCTTGATTCCGGTCGGCTGGTTTCCGGGAGCAATTACATTTGATGCGAAGCGCAAAACGCTTTGCGTTGCGAACATCAAAGGCCATCCCATCGCGCCCAAGCGCGACGAGAAAAAAGGCCAGACCGGCTTCAATTCGCATCATTACTTCGGCTCGGTATCGCTCGTGCCTGTGCCGAAGGAGAGCGACTTGCCAAAACTTTCCGCAGCTGTTTATGAAAATTATCGTCGCGACCGCATTGAACTCGCGCTCGCCAAACCGCGCGCAGACCAGCCCGCCCGGGCCATTCCTGAACGCATCGGCGAACCCAGCCCCATCAAACACGTCGTCTATGTCATCAAAGAAAACCGCACGTACGA
>CAMCWI010000154.1 GCA_945882065.1 Akkermansia muciniphila | reverse complement strand
AGGACTCCCATGCCACCAAATCCCAACCAGTGCCGCAGTTCATAAAAAACTGAAACCGTGGGGTTGTCGTAGGAATCCATGGCGCGGAAAATAGGCGGGCCTCGTGGTGCTTGGCAAACAAACTTTCCATGTGCGCCACGGCGGCTTGCAGGCCGGCTGGGTGCGGGACAAGATTGCCCCGATGCAAACACTACCGCGCAGTTTTTACGACCGCGATAGACTCGCTCCCAACAAGACTGTTGGCAACAAGTGTGATGCAGCGAAGAATTTTGTGTCGTCTCAGAAAATGTCTTGCCTGCCAAACGCCCCATGACATCTTCCACCCACCGCCGCCACTTGCGCTGACCCATGAATCCGTCGTGGCAAGTTGAACCCTCAACCCTAAGAAACATGAAAAAACTACTACTGCTTCTCATTGCTGGTGTTCTCACCGTCACCACACTGCCCGCTCAGGATTGGGCCAAGTTGCGATTGGGAAAATCACCGCGTCACATGGAATGGGTGAAGATCAAATACGACGGGCGCGAGGTGAATTGCTTCGTCGCGTATCCCGAAGTGAAGGACAATGCCGCGGCGGTCATCGTGATCCACGAGATTTTTGGCCTGACAGATTGGGTGCGCGGCGTGACAGATCAACTGGCGGAAGCGGGTTACATCGCCATCGCACCGGATTTTCTTTCCGGCAGCGCAACGAATGGCGGCGGAACGGCGGAACTCGGCGGCGGCGACGCAGTGCGTAAAGCCATCTCGTCGCTGAAGCCCGAACAGATCACGGCGGACTTGAACGCAGCGGTGGATTACGCGGCGAAACTTCCGGCGTGCAATGGCAAGGTGGCTGTCGGCGGATTCTGCTGGGGCGGCACGCAGACGTTCCGCTTTGCGACGAACAACAAGAACATCAAGGCGGGGTTTGCGTTCTACGGTTCAGGCCCGGAGAATGAGGACGACATCGCACGCATCGTGTGTCCGGTGTATGGCTTTTACGGCGAGAACGACAACCGCATCAACGCCACGATCCTAAAATCCACGGAGTTGATGAAGAAAGCGGGCAAAACTTACGAGCCGGTCATCTATGAAGGCGCAGGCCACGGTTTCATGCGGGCGGGCGAAGCGCCGGATGCGAACGCCGCCAATAAAAAGGCGCGCGACGAAGCATGGACGCGGGTGAAAGATGTGTTGAAGAAACTCTGACGGCTACTCCTGCGGATAAACTAGGATGCGGTCGTGGACGACGATGATGAGATCGTTCTTCCCATCCCCCGTCACGTCGGCGACTGCGGCTTCGCGCGGCTCGGCCATGTCACCGCCGCGACCTCGAAATGTTTTCTGCTCGAACACTTGCCAGCGATCTCCGGCCACAAGTTTGTGGTTCGTGTCGAACGTCACGAGGTCAATGTGGTTCTTGGCGGTTTCCATGAATACGATGTCTTTGCGTCCGTCGCTGTTGAGGTCGCCACAGATCATGTCGTTGAGATAGCCGTCCTTGATGGAGGTCTCGTAGCTGTCGAGCGTGGTGAATTCCCAGATGTCTCCGGCGAGCGGCATCCACGCGACAGCGTTGACGCCGAGGAAGGCGACGCTGTTCGCCTTGCCACCGCCGAACGCAACGGATTGCAGACTGGTAAAGTCCGAGACAGGCAAGGGAATGTTGCGCACGACCTGCCAGACTCCTGCGGCGTCACGGTCGCAAAGCGTCAACGCCTTGCGTTCCGCATCCAGCAGGAAGAGTGAGGGGATGTTGTTCGTGCCGCGCGGAACAGCGGTCGCACCGATGAGTTTTGAATTGCTGGCTGCGCCGTTGATCTGTTCCTTCACTTGGAAAACCCAGCCGGGTTTGTTGGTGGAACTGGCAATCGCGGCTTCAGGCTTCAGGACCACAGCACGGAGGAAATTTTTCTGGGTCATGAGCAATTCCGGTTTCCCGTCACCGTCCACGTCCGCCACGCTCAACCACGGCGAGCCGAATCCTTCGCTCACGCCGCCCGGCGGAGTCACATCCTGTTCGTCGAAATCCTTTGCGTCTTTTCCAGAGACTTGCAGCAAGACTTTAACTTTCTCGCCCGGAATGAGAGCGACGAGATCGGTTAAACCATCTTGATTCACGTCGTGAAAGGTGAGCGAGTACGGGTTCGTATAGAATTTTTCGCTCAACTTTTGCGTCTTGGTTTTGCCATCGGCAGTGCGGGTGAACAACTCGCGGCGGTCTTCTTTGTTATTGAGAAAAATCACGGCGAGCGTCGGCTTTGCGCCGGGGCTTAATGCGCCAACAGCGAGAGTGAGAGGTTTGCCTTCGATCTGGATCAATTCGGGGAATGGCAGGCGCGCTTTGTCATCAAGGCGCGTAACGCCAACCTGGCGTTCGTCTGCGCTGAGAAGAAAGATTTCTGGTTTGCCATCGCCATCCCAATCCGCCACGGCGATGTCGCTGATTCCAGCCAGCGTCGGGAACGCGCGCGGAGATGCGAGCGAGCCGTCGGCCTTTTGTTCGTAAAGGGAGATTTGACCGCGCTCAGGTTCAGCCACGAGCAGGTCGGCGCGGCCATCGCCATTCACGTCGGCCCAGAGCAGACCGCGTTTTGATTTGTCGGACTTGGCCAGCGGCAGCACGGTGAACTGACCTTGTTTGAAATCGGCGGAGAGCGCATCAGCGGCCTTACGAGTGAATTGCGAAATCTGTGCGCGGCCTGTGTCACGGGTGACGCTGGTGATGAAGGTCTGCTTGGTGGAATCAATTGTGTCGCCCCAATACGAATGGATTGCGGGGAGTTTGAAATAAATTTCCGGGCCGAGCTGACCCTCGGCGTTTTGCAGGCGGAATCGGAATGGGTTCGCATTGTCAAAATTTACGAAGAGCAGATCGTTACGGCCATCGCCATCAATATCCAACACCTGCACGGAGCGGACAGCGGAGGAGAGCGGGAGCTTTTCCGGCTCGGCAAGCGTGTGATCCGCGCTCTGCGTGATGAGGTAGGCGTGATTTTCTGCGAGCAGGACAAGATCGTTGCGTCCATCACCATTGATGTCGCCAGAGGTGAGTGAATTGGGATTCAACTGTCCGTCTTCGATCGAAAAACGTTTCGGCGCGCTCCAGATATTTGAACCTTGATTGTAGATGACGAGCAATTCCTTGGGTTCGCCGTAGTAGGCGATGTCCGGGCGGCCATCGCTGTTGAGATCGGTGACCACCATGCCGCCGATGCGTTTCTCGGACGGAATGGAATCCACGCGGAAGCGCGAGTCGGGAGGCAGATCATTGACATCGCGCTTGGTGATCGGCTTGCTCGCGATGTTCGTCTTGCCGGTCTGATTGAAGAGCAGGGTGATCTTGGAGCGCGAGTTGTTGGCGATGACGAGATCGTTGAGGCCGTCGCCATCAATATCCGTGGCGTGCAGGATCCCGATCTGGCTGTCCAGAGGGAAAATCTCCGGGCCAGAGAAGGCGAAGCGGTTGGTGGCGGACTGGCCGCGGGCGGAGAGCGCAGCGGTCGCGAGCAGGATTGCGGCGACCGAGCGACGGAGGGAAATCATCGTATTCATCAGCGCGCGCAAGGTGCCAGCGAGGGTGGGTGTTGGCGAGGATTTATTCGGGTGGAGCGCGGCTGTCCCCAGCCGCCGCGCTTTCAAGTGCTAACCGACGCTTGCGTTTAACTCGTGGCGTTCTATTGCGTGTCCACCCGCTGCGGCTGAGCACAGCCGCACTCCGTCAGGAGTTGCCCGAACGCGATTGCGCCAGCAACTCCAAACACCGCTTCGTCTCCGCCTTCAACTTCTCGCGCTCTGCTGCGTTCAATCCGTGTGGATCGAAGCGATGCCGATAGTGGAGCTTGATCAACTCGCGCAAGGGTTCACGCAGCGTCTCCATGCCGGGAGATTTCTCCACGCGTTGCAGCCAGAGGTTCAACGGCTCGGCATCACTGCGCGGCACGCCGCGAGCGGCGATCTTTTTCTCCAGTTGATAAAAATCCGAATCCAACCCCGGCCAGATCGCGAGGAAGTCGGCGTCAGATTTTTTGTCCTTCCGCCGTTTTCGTCCGCGTCGGAAAACAATCTGGCCCAGCAACAGCACCATGCCGGGCACGATGATCCAAAGAAGATAACCACGGATGTTGCCCTGACCGTTGCGGAGCTTGGCAAACTCAAACGTGAATCGGCTCCATGCGTCTTTCAGCCAGCGCAGCGGGGAACGATTCTTCTTCTCCGCTTCAACCCAGATCGCGGGCGTGGTGTCGAAGTCGTTCCACACCTTGTGAGTTTCGTCCCAAACCAGCGTCCACGCGTGCGCGTCGCTCAATCGCACCACGTAGCCATCTCCGGATTCTTCGTGGACGGAGTAGCCCGTGGCGTAGCGCGCGGGGATGCCGACGCGCCGCAGCAGCAGGACGGTGGCGGTGGCGAAGTATTCGCAATGGCCGCTGCGCGTTTCGAGCAGGAAGCGCGCGAGTGGAGTTTGGTTTGTGTTCGATGAACGCGGTGGAGATTGCCACATGCTGTATTTGAATTGGTTGTCGAAGAACTGTTGCAACACACGCAGCGTTTCACTTTGATCCCGACCTTTCAATTTCAATTCATCCACCACCGCATCGAGCGCGGCGGCTTCAAGCGGTGTCACGGCAAGGTCTTCGTTGGTGTAGGAATAAACAAACACGGGCGGATCATTCGACGAAGCCCAGTCGCCGTGCGGTTCAAACCGGCCCAGTCCGGACTCTTCGTACAATCTCCGCCCGCGAAGATTCGTGACAGTTCCAAAACCTGACGGCAGATCGAACGTCGCGCCGGGGCCGTAATGCGCGTCGAACAAAACCAAGCCCGGCCCGTGCGCCATCACGGAGCCGGCGGCGTATCTATCCACCGTGTAGGCCGCCAGTTTTTCGAGACGCGCCGTCCCGCTCGGCAATGGCAGCAATCCGGCGGGAGAACCCTTGTCGAAGCCATCAAGATAACAGGCGATGTTGAGACGCGATGCGGTGCGTTTATCAGAAAGCAACGGCCAGTTGCCGCTCGGAGCGGGTTGTTCTTCGGCGATGGAGTCAATGTAATCGCGCGAGGATCCGGAGTACCAGGTTGAGCCGCGATAGAGCCGATAGCTTGCCTCGCGAAGATAGGCCGGGACGTTCTTCGGTGTTTCCGGTTGCAGACGGATGACGATACTGTCCGACATTTTTAATCTGCCAACGAGTCCGAGCGAGGTTCTGTTTTGAAACGGGTCGTCCGCGCGACGGATGAAATTGGCAAGCCACTGGGCACTCAGATGGTTCGTCAGATAAGCCTGCGCGCCAGCCATGGAACGTTGGCCGAAATATCCAGCCGTCCCCGCCGCAGCGAGCAACACGATCCAGACAGCGATGCCGTATCGCCGCGAGCGTTGTGTCCAAAGAACCCACATCAGCAGCGCGCAAAATCCCCAGAAGAATGAGGTGTCTTCTGACGGATGAAAGCTCGCCGACAGCAGGGCGGCGCAGAAGTAGGGATAGCCGACGTTGAAGCCGCGCGCAGGGGGAAGGGGTTGGCCGAGTTGTTTCGCCTTGCGCCAGCGCCGCTGAAGAATGAGCGAGAGGGTGGTCAGGGGAATTGACTCACGCGTGCTGAAGGTTTGCGCCGCGAGGAACGGAAAGAAAATCATCGGTAACCAGCGGATCACCTGCGCCGCCGTCCGCGCACTGGCGACGGTGGCGGTGCGTTGATTCGAAGCGGAAAGATCGTCGAACATCGTGGCGAAACTCGACGGCCCTTCATTGTTCGTGAACGAATAGACGACTGCCGAGAGCAACACGAGTGAGCAGAACGACCACGTCTTGGAGAAATCATCTTCGGATAAATCCCAGCGCGTCCTGAACACAAGCGCGCTTTCAAGGATAACCGCCATTAACGCGCCTGGCAGGACCAGGTCGGATTGCCAGCCCCAGAAGAGCAGCGTGACGCTGAGGAGGAAAGGCGGCGGTTTCATCGCTGGCGAAGCGAGTTGAAGGTTGAAGGTTCAAAGTTGCAAGTTGTCGTTGCGCGTGCGCCACGCGTGGTTCGCAACCTGCAACATTCAACTTGTAACTTGTAACTCATCGGAGTCCTGCCAGTTGTTCTTCAATTTTCCCGATCTCTAGCGCGATTAATTTTTCCGGCGCGTCGCTCATCGGGCCGAGATCGAGCGGTTGTGTTTCGCTCGGAGACCGGATCACCAGCACCAGCACAGGCAAGCCGAGCGCTCGGAGTTTTTCGACAAAGCGTTTTCGCGTGGCGTCCCACGCGAGCATCACGCAGATGCAGCCGCTCACGGTGGAGGAATGATTCAGCACGAGTTGTTCGAGCAGGTCGAAGGTTTGTCCGGCAGCAGGCTGAACGGATGCCAAGATTTCCAACATCTGATCCGCGTGCGCGATGCCGCGCCCTGCGGTGAAACAATATGCCTCCGGCCCGACGAACAGCAGATCGAGCAACGATTCCTGCGTGAGTACTGTGCAGGCGAACGACGCCGCCACGGACACGGCTTCTTCAAACGCATCGCTGTGTGGTCGCGTTGTGAATGTGTCCAGCACCAGCGCGTGACGCACGAAGAATTCATCCTCGAACTCTTTCACGATGGGTTTGCCGATCCGCGCCCAACTGCGCCAATGGATATGCCGGGGCGGATCGCCACGCCGATATTCACGCAACGAAACAAACTCCTCGCTCTGGCCGATATGCGACGCCATCGCCACGCCACCTTGCTGATATTTCATTGAACCAGGCAGCGCGATGGGCGGTATGGCGTAACGCTTCGGCAGCACCAGCAGCGATTGTGGCAGTGGTTGTTTTCGCAGCGCGCGGAAAATCCCCATCGGATCAGGGCGCGCAAACGTGACTCCGGTGAAGCGCACCACCCCACGCCGCAAGGGTGTGAGTTCGATGGCGAGATCATTCTCTTGTTGCGGCATCAGATCGGGAACGCGCGCCTCTTTGACGGTGGCCATTTTGAACGGTGAGCGGAAATTCCGTTTATCGAAACGAAACGGACGGACGTGTTTGTCCTCGTCGAGCTTGTAAGTCTTCCATTGCTTGAAGGTGGGGCGTGGGTCAACGAGGTCTTCCATGATCGTGAGACCGCGCTGATTTTTGCGTGTGAGATTTTTTACGGAGACGCGATAGGTGAGCGGATGGCCAGCCGTAACGACGCGTGGGAGATGGCGTTCGATTTGAAATCCTGTGCGGAAACCAAATCCAAACATGAGCGAGACAATCATCAGCACGAACAACGGCATAAACGCCTGATAACCCACCGCACTGTCCGCATCCAGCCCCGTGAAAAGCGCGACAACCATCCCGCCGATCATCGCCTGTCCCGCAACCGTGAACCGCCGCTTCGTCCAGAACGTGGACCAAGTGATCAAGCGATACACGCGGTAAAGCAAATGGAGGAAGAAGATCATGCGGCATCAAGCCCGCTTCACGCAGGCACTTTGATCTTCTTCACCACATCCTCCACCACGCCGCGCGCTGTGAGGCCGGAGAAGCGCGCCTGCGGTTGCATCACGAGACGATGCGCGATGACTGGCACGGCGAGTTCTTGAATCTGTTCGGGCGTCACAAATTCCAGTCCGTCGAACAAGGCGAGCGCCTGCGCCGCCTTCATCAACGCGATAGACGCGCGTGGACTGGCGCCGAGTTGAACACCATTCGCCGAGCGCGTCGCGCCGACGAGGTCAACCACGTAACGCTTGAGTTCATCGCTGATGCGGATGTTTTGCGCGGTGTGCTTGAGCGCAGTCACGTCGGCCAGCGTGACGCAGGACGCGAGCGCATCGAGCGGATGATTGTTGGCCTGCGCGGTGAGGACTGCGACTTCATCCGCAGGTTGCACGTAGCCGAGTGTGAATTGCATCGCGAACCGATCCATCTGCGCCTCTGGCAACGGATAGGTGCCGCGAAACTCCACGGGGTTTTGCGTGGCGATGACGAAAAACAGGTCGGCTAGATTGCGGCGTTCGCCATCCACGCTCACTTGCCCTTCACCCATCGCTTCGAGCAACGCGGATTGCGTGCGTGGGGAAGCGCGGTTGATTTCGTCTGCGAGCAAGATGTTGGTGAAGATCGGTCCTTCGTGAAAATGGAATTGCTGATCAAGCTGGTTGAAGATCGCCACGCCGAGAATGTCCGAAGGCAACAAGTCCGGCGTGAACTGAACGCGTTTGAACTTCGCATCCACAGAGCGGGCGAGCGCCTTGGCCAGCGTAGTTTTGCCTGTGCCGGGAAAATCCTCCAACAACACATGCCCGCCGCTGGCGAGCGCGGCGAGAAGTTTGCGCGTGGGCGCGGCGTGGCCCTGGATGACGCGGCTGATGTTGGTGGCGATTTTCTGGAAGACCTCGCGAGCGGCAGAAGGGTTCATCGTTAAGTTAGACAGCGGTGAAGGTGAATAGTTTCGGTTCAGTTCTGGAAAATATTTTCTTCTTGGAGCGTCACCCCCACAACTGCCGGTCCAACGAGCGCAATTGGATCGCCTCGCTCACGTGGTCGGAGGTGATTGTTTCCGAACTCGCGAGGTCGGCGATGGTTCGGGAAACTTTCAGGATGCGGTCGTAGGCGCGGGCGCTGAGGTTGTATTCCGCCATCGCGTTCATCAGCAGTTCCTTGGTCGTCTCGTCGAGCGCGCAGAATTCCTTGATCTCCTTCGATCCCATCCGCGCGTTGCAGGTGATCTTGGGCTTGTGCGCGAACCGCGCCTGCTGAATCTTGCGCGCGGCGATGACGCGTTCGCGGATTTGCGCGGAAGTTTCGCCGACCTTGTCGCCGGTCATCTCGCGGAACTTCACCGCAGGAACTTCCACATGCAGATCAATGCGATCCAGCAACGGCCCGGAAATGCGACCTAGATAATTTTGAATCTCACGCGGCGAACTCTTCGACTCATGCGGCATTTTGCCGTCAGGAGTCGGATTCATCGCCGCCACCAGCATAAACTGGCTGGGGAAAGTCATCGTGCCCGCCGCGCGCGAGATCGTGACTTTGCCATCCTCCAACGGCTGACGCATCGT
>CAMCWI010000153.1 GCA_945882065.1 Akkermansia muciniphila | reverse complement strand
TGGAAATTAGCCAGCTACGAAGTGGCTGGTAATACGTCCGACAATTTATCACGTCCTGAAGGGACGCTGGAAATCCGCCGTGCCATCCGGCACGGAAACATTTCATCGCAATAACCAGCCACTCGCGTGGCTGGCTAATTTCCTGTTGTCCCTTGCGGGACGAAGAAACGCAGCGTGTTCAGAGTTGATGAATTTGGGGAACGGTTTCCCTGGGTAGGCGCGGGGTGACCATCCGGCACGGACGGCCAACTGCTGGGCTGATGGAGTTGAAAACAGGTGGGATTCAGCGGACGGAGCGCCCCGCTGTGCCGAAGGCACGATGGAAATTAGCCAGCTACGAAGTGGCTGGTTGAAATCGGAAAATGATTTTCGTCCTGAAAGGACTATGGATACGGGCGATGTGAAATGTTCCGCCGCCCTTTCAGGACGGGATGATTTTGCGGACACGTTACCAGCCACCGTGTGGCTGGCTAATTCCGGTTGTCCCTCGCGGGACGAAACGGAGCGCCGTCAGGAGCGGAATAGGCCGTTCCGCCGGGCCTAAGGAATGGGGTGGCGTGGGTGTCTACAAAGATTTCGCTCCTGACGGAGCTGCGGCTCGTGGGCGCACGGCCACCGTGTCTCCAGCGAGCGCAGGCATTTTTGCAGGCTTTCCTTGAACGTGCGCCCGATGGCCATCGCTTCGCCGACGCTTTTCATCCGGGGCGGCGGCTCGGCAGAACCTCGCAAACTTTTGAATGGCGGCTTTCTGCCGAAAGCCGCTACTCCTCTACCTCACAAAAAAGCGCCCCGTTTTCACGGGGCGCTCTCGAAGTTAATCGTGGCTTCTCGCCATCTATTTCAATCCCCTCACTGCGACTGCAAGCGGAAGAACGCGGCACTGTCCGCCGGGCTGAATTGGAACTCCAGCTTGCCCTGCGCGTTGATGGTCGTCTGCGGTGCGGTCATCGGGAAGGGCAGGAAGTCCACAAGGTTCGTGGATTTCTGCACGCCGATGGTGAGCGTGATCAGGCCGTTCGTCGGGTTCAGTTGGATCAACGGGGCATCCACGTTCAGCGCCTGAATCTGGGAGGTGGTGTAGAGAGCGTAGGCGTTCGGGTTATTGGTGACATCGCCAATACCGGCCTGACGGTTGCCGTCAAATTGTGCCTGAGTGTAATAGGCCGACCCGGTCACGGTGATGACAAATGGATTATTGGTGCCAGTCACATTGCTGATGATATGGAGCACTGCGCTCCGGTTGACGACGGCGGTCGGCGTGAAGGTCACGGTGAACGTCGTATTGCTGCCCGGATTCACCGTCGTGCTGCCCAAAGCACCGACGATGAAATCGCCGGGATTCGTCCCGGTGTTGGTGATGACCAGACTGGTCAAATCGGCGGTGCCGCTGTTCGTGATGGTGAAAGTCTTGACCAGACTGTTGCTGCTAACAATCACGGTGCCAAAATCAATGCTGCTCGTCCCATTCACGAGGTCCGTGCCGGCGGGTTGTTGCACGGCGATTTCCGGGGTGCCTAACACCACGTCGTTGCCAGTGCCGCCAATGTAGGTGATCCGCTTTTGCACTCCATTGATTGTGAGAATGCTCCCTTCGGGCAAGCCGTTGAAGGTGCTGGTGATGGCATCTGCTCCGTCGTTGTTGATGATGACGAAGCTGTCGCCGCTAGCGGGCACATACGCGCCGCTGAGGGAGAGCGTCGCGTTGTTGAGCGCGACGGTGCCCGTGACGTTGAGCTGGTCGTATTGGCTGCCCACCGTCGCGCCGTTGATCTCAACGCTGAAGGTCGAGCCGCTGGCAAAGCTCACATTGCCGGAGTTGAGGATGCCGGGGCTGGCGCCGGGGGCGAGGGTGCCGCCGCTGTTGACGGCAATGGCACCGCTGATCGTGCCCGTGCCGCCGAGCGTGCCGCCGCTGTTGACGGTGACAGTGCCAGTCCCGGTGGCGCTGCCACTAGAATTGTTGGCCAGGAGCGTGCCGTCGCTGACGATGGTGCCGCCGGTGTAATTATTGTCGCTGGAAAGCACCAGCGTGCCGGCACCGATCTTGGTGAAGCCGCCGGTGATCAGGGCGTTGGCGCCGCCGCCGATGGTATCGGCGAGGGTCACGGTGTTGTTCGCGCTGACTTGGTAGGCCGCGCTACCGGCCAAAAAAATAGCCTGGCCAATCGCGCTACCCGGCGACCCGGACGTGCTTGCGGTGACTACAGTTGGGTTCGGCTGAACCGGATCGCCGCCAGTTCCTCCAGTAACAGTGTTTCCACCGATTCCGCCGTCGTTAATCATGACGGTGGCATCCTTACGCACAAAGATCGCGCCTCCGGCACTTAACCCGCCACCACTTCCACCAGCGCCATTAACATTTGTGAAACTCCCATTGAATCGCGTTCCAGCGTGGCCGCCTGCGCCGGCTCCGAATCCACCAGCGGATACTTGTGTAGCAGAAGAACTCCCGCCGCCGCCGCCTCCAAACCCGCCCGTTGCGAATCTGTCACCGCCGCCCGCACCGCCCCCGTAACCGCCGTTCCCTGCTGTCCCACTGCCGCTTTGTCCCCATGACCCACCGCCGCCGCCAAATCCGCCGGTCCCGCCGGTATTTCCCGCCTGGCCCGCTGCGCCGCCGATGCCACCGCCACCGCCAGAGTTATTGCTGCCGCTGATTCCGCCGGCACCGCCACCCCCGCCGTTCACGCCGCCTGCGCCGCCACTATCCGATCCGGTCCCGCCTCCGGTGGCTCCAGTAAAGATTCCTACCCCGCCGGCTGCCGCGAGCGTTCCACCGTTGGCGCTTATCCCCAATCCGCCACCGCCGCCGCCGCTCCGCGTAGAGTTATCGGTGCCGGCACCGCCTGCGCCGCCCATCCCACCGCCTCCTCCGTTACCGACCACACTAGTCGCCGCGCCACCAGTGCCGCCGACGGCTCGATTGCCGCTCAAATTGACATTGGTGAGGCTCAAGTTGCCGGCGTTGACAAAGATTGCTCCGCCTAATCCGGCACCACCACCACCTGGCCCTTTTCCCGTTCCGCCATTCCCGCCGCGAGCGTTGCCATTCTGCAAGGTGAGGTTGGCGATGCTAAAGCTGGTTGCGGCAGTGCTGGGCAGGTTCCCGCCGGCTGTCGCCGGCGTATTCGCCGGGACGCCAATGAAGAAGATGCGGTCGCCGGTGGTGCTGGAGGTCGAACCGCCGTCAATGGTGATCGCGCCCTGCCCGCCATTGGTGCCGTCGATACTGATGCCGTTGGGGTTGGTGAGGATGGGCAGCATCTGGTCGTCCCCCGCGCTGGCCGCGAGGTTGATCGTCCCGCCGCCGGGGATGTTGAAGTCGATCGTGGCTGCGCCAGCGTCGGCATTGGCCAGGTTGATCGCCTCACGCAAACTGCCGGCGACCGGGGTCGTGTAATTGTCGGCCAAAGTGGTGACGGTGTAGTTGGCTGCGCGAGCCGATGGCGACCCGGCCAAGATGGCTAGGCCGAGCGTGAGCAAGTGCAGCACTGACATAAGCCCACCAAGGGCGTTGTTTTTTTGATTATTTTTTTTTCATACGAGTTGTTGGTTGGTGATTAAGCCGAGGGGATTGCGGAAAAGCGGAGCGCGCCAGCCGAGCCCGCACAGACAGCGAGAGAGGGTGGTTCAGCAGTTGCCGGCAGGCCGGAACGCAGGCGACACGACGCCAATAAGATAGGGTTCATCTGATTTTTCTGGCTGCGAGAACACCGTGTGTAACCGGTGTCGCAAAGGTTGGAGGTTCACAACCAGCGAACCAGAAAAGATGGCGACTCAGCTACCGTGACAGGTTAGCTGGGGGGGGATAGATAAATCGCAACTTATTTTTCGGTGCGGCAGCAGAACTGGATTGGATGCGCGCGTGCCGAGAAAGAATGCGGAAGACTCGCAGTATTCGCGCAGTTCCTAATTCTTCGCCCCAGCCAACTCTTCCTCGAAATCCACGATCTCTTTGATCTGCACCAGAAACCAGCGGCCGATCTTCGTGAGGTTGAAAATCTCTTCGATGGTGAAGCCGGCGGGCAGGCGTGGCGGATGAAGAAGATGCGTTCGGCGTTGGGCACGCTCAGCTTGCGGCTGATGACGTCGCGCGGCAGGATGTCGCGGTCGCCATAGACTTCCGTGCCGATGCGCCAGGGTTTGCCGTCGCCGCCCAGGCCGCTGCGGCCGATCTCCAGCGAGCGCAGGCATTTTTGCAGGCTTTCCTTGAACGTGCGCCCGATGGCCATCGCTTCGCCGACGCTTTTCATCTGCGTGGTGAGCGTGGGGTCGGCCTGCGGGAAAATTTTCGAACGCGAAGCGCGCCCCGAAAGCTTTCGGGGTTGGTGACGACGTAATCAATGCTCGGCTCGAAGCTCGCAGGGGTTTCGCGCGTGATGTCGTTCTTAAGTTCGTCGAGCAGGTAGCCGACGGCGAGTTTCAATGAACTGACAATGCCGTTGACACTGTGGACTAACTGGACTAATAGTTCCGCCATGAAAACGGTGAACGTTCACGAAGCGAAAACTAACTTTTCGAGCCTTCTGGCCAAACTGGAAGCGGACAGCGAAACCATCGTCATCTGCCGCAACGGCGAACCGGTTGCCGATCTCGTGCCGCACCAGCGGGCGAGCCGGATCAAGCCGCATCCAATTCTGGGCAAGATGAAAATCAAATACGATCCGATCGAGACCGCCACCGAAGCCGAGTGGCCGCGGAGGTTTCGATGATTCTGGACACCTGCGCCTTGCTATGGCTTGCCAGCGGCGACAGGAAGTTAAGCCGAGCCGCGCTCAAGGAAATCAACGCCGCTCCGGCGGTTTATGTCTCCGCCATCAGCGGATTTGAAATCAGCCTCAAGACATCTGGGGGCAGCCTGGAGCTTTCTCATCCTGTTGAAGCATGGTTTGCGCAGGTCACCGAACATCACGGGTTGACCGTTCTACCCCTCGAACTGGATGCCTGCATCGCGGCGGCGCAATTGCCACCAATCCACGACGATCCGTTTGACCGCTTCATCATTGCTGCCGCCAAACTGCACGATTTAACCGTGGTGACGCGCGACGAACAGTTTGAGAAATACGGCGTGACGGTGATTTGTTAAACTTCCGTGCCGATGCGCTCCCGCTTTGCGGGACCGTGGCCGCCCAGGCCGCTGCGGCTGGTGGGCACACAGCCTCCGTTGTCTCCAGCGAGCAATGGGGAGCGCACGCGACCTCGCGTGCTTTGGTCAGCGCCCCGCTGACCGAATCCGATGTCCTGCGAGGATGGTTTTGACGAGGGCGTCGAAACCGACACGCGAGGCGCGTGCGCTACCCATTCATCTGCGGGGTGAGCGTGGGGGCGGCTTGTGGAATGGTGGCCGTGCGCCAGCACCTCGAAGGCAAAGCGCGCCCCGAAAGCTTTCGGGGTTGGTGACGACGTAATCAATGCTCGTCCCGCAAAGCGGGATCGCGGGGGGGGGTGCTCATGATGTTGTTCTTGAGTCCGTCAAGACATGATTCAACTCCAACGGAGTTGCGCCATTCAGCCCAGCGTTGGCTCCGCAGTGGCTACGCTGGGTGAAAGGGCAATATGAAAACAACTCTGAAGGAGTTGTGGCGGGGTGGCGGCGGAACTGTGATCGTGTGCAACCACCAACTCAGCACCCATAATATCCATTATCAAGACCCCTTTACCCTCACATCCCAATTCGCTTCAGCTTAGAGGTAATACCAGCCAGATGCGCTCGACCACCAGCAATTCCTGTCCCAAGCATGCTGGCTTTTGCCCGGAGGTTTCAGGACGTTCTTTCGTTTTGCGTCATCTTTTCTCCTTGTTTGAGTTTGCGATAAGCGTCGAGCGGGACAGGTCGGAGATTCCAAATCAGCCCTGTCCAGGAAAGTGCTTTGAGCAGATAGAACGAGATGTCGATCTCCCACCAATAAAAGCCCTGGCGCGTCGAACTCATATAACGATGATGATTGTTGTGCCAGCCTTCACCTAGGGTGATCAACGCGAGCAACAGGCTGTTGCGGCTGTCGTCGCCGGTTTCGTAACGCTTTTTCCCAATCAGGTGGGCGAGCGAGTTGATGGATGAGGTCGCGTTGATCAACAGCGTGGTGCTGATGAAAAATCCCCAGACGAGCAGTTGGCCGCCCGTTACGCCTAGGGCCGGAAAGTGGGAATGCAAAAATCCGCCCAAAAAGAAAAGCGCCGCCGCGAGCAGCACCGGAAGGAGCGTGTCAAACCGGTTCAGGAAAACCAGTTCCGGGAATTTCGCCAGATCCTTGACCCGGCTGTAATCGGTGGGGAAATTCCGCGCGCTTGTGATCCAACCCACATGAGCCCACCAAAAACCGCGCCGCCTCGGTGAGTGGGCATCGTGGGCATCGTCAGAATGTTGATGGTGGTGGCGGTGCTGACAGGCCCACCAGAGCGGGCCGCGTTGCGCCGATGAAGCGCCGATGAGCGCGAAGAGAAACTGCATCGGCCGCGACGTGCTGAAAGTTTTGTGTGAAAAGTAGCGGTGATAAAACGCCGTGATGGCAAACATGCGCACCAGATACAATCCCACCGCAATTCCAACCGCCGTCCAACTCCAGCCGGTCCAGATCACACCGAGACAGCCCAGATGCAAAAACAAAAAGGGAAGCACGCGAATGAGTTCGACTTTGTCGGGCTTGGCGCGGATTTTCTCACCGGCCTCACACCCAAAATCAGCGTCGAACCATTGGACCAGCGAAACCACAAAGGGGTTGTTCCGATTCATTCTATAATGGCAAATTGTTCAAAGACGAAGCGTAACCTCCACCTCGCTCCTGACAAGAGCGGACTTGAAAGTTTTACCTTTGGCGCAGCCGCTTCTTGGGTGCGTCGGAAAGCACCGGCTTGCGGAAATTTCTCGAAGGCGAAGCGCGCCCCGAAAGCTTTCGGGGTTAGTGACCACGTAATCAATGCCCAGGTCGCAGCTCGCCGGGGGGCGCGACGGAGCGCGGCTGTGTCAGCAGGACCAGTCGCAGCGGGTGGAGGGGCGGAGGCGGTTGAAAATATTTTGCGGCGTGGGTTTGCGAACTTGCTGCGGCTGTAGCGGCGGTCTGTGACCGCCGAATTAAACGTGTCCTCTGGCTTGAAGTGGATAAATCTCTCCTTGATACGGCCAATCTTCAGGACGTGGGACTAAGCGTTTACGAACTGGATTCTCGGCCACATAAAGCCACTTCTCAGAATACGATTCTTCCGAACGCATCACATGATCAAAGAAACCCTTCTGCCAGTGCGGTGCGGGAACATTCATTCCACGCAATGTTTTCGAGAGTGAGTTTTTCAAGCTCTTCATCCATTCGGAAAGCAGGGAAAGACGTCGGTCACAGACCGCCGCTACAGCGTCATCTCCTGTAGCGTCGGTCTGTGACCGACGTTCGACGAGCGTCGATTCGTATTCGTCACCAAAGGCCACAAACAAATGGAGATGATCCGGCATCAAGACGTATTTGCCGACGAACACGCCGCGCGTCAGTCCAGCCACGCAAAACTTCCGGAAATCCTCGTGGACTTTGACGTTGGCAAGAATGGGTTTGCGACCTTCGGTGTTCGTGGTGACGAAGTAGAGCGGATGGCTGGTGAAAAGCCGGTCAAGCCGTTTGAGTCTCTGTTTGGGCTGTAGCGGCGGTGTGTCACCGCCGATTGGATCGCCGGAATTCATGAGCAGCATTGTAGCGGCGCTCTGTGAGCGCCGAAAGAATTTTGCAAAACGACGGCGGTCACAGACCGCCGCTACAGCGCCCCCTTCTGGTTTTGTAGCGTCCGTCTATGACCGACGAAAACCGGCGCTGACACAGCGCCGCTACAGCGAAATAGGCCGCCCCGACGGGGCTGGGGATTTGGGTGGCGTGGGTGTCTACAAAGATTTCGCTCCTGACGGAGCTGCGGAGACAGAGCGTTCCCGATCAACGGAACTGGTCGAAGAACGAATGATTTATTTCAAACACTTCCTTGCGCCGTAGACCAAGTTGCTTGGCCTCGAATAATTCCACCAGTCGTTCGCCATCTACCATTTCAATTTGGATAACGCCTTCGCGGTTTGCTTCTTTCTCAGCGTCCGGGCTAAACCAACCGGTGGTCAACAGGATTCCCTTATCTGCCCGTCCCATGACGGCATTGCGAAAATCTCCCACTTGAGCTCGGCTGACGGTCTTTCGAACGCGTTTGCATTGGAATAGAACCTTCATCGTGACGAATGGGTTGAGACGCAAAATACCCATTCCATCAATCCCACCGTCATGGCTTTTACCCGTCACAACTACTTTTTCCAAACCGTGCTCATGGAGAAGCCGCTTGCAAATACGCTCAAAGCCTTCGGGTGATAGGGACTGGAGAACTTCGAGCAGCTTGCCTTCCTCTGCCAACTCGGGAGATTCAGTTTCGGCGGTGTCATCCACGATTTCGGCGTCAGGTTTTGCACTTGGGGCTACTTGCTCCGCACCTTTCGCGCTTTTGATTGAGCGCAATCTGGCCTGTCTCCTGACGAGTTCGTGGCTTTGCTCCTCGGTCAAATGCGTCTTTGCTCCTGCACTGCTCAGCGTCCAAACACCCCTTCGGGAACTATCAAGCAAGCCTTCCCATGCCAAATACTGTCGCGCCCAATGCACTTGGTTCTCGTAACGTGGAATGTTGTTCATATTCCGCCGTTCGCGCTCTTGGTCGGGCAGATTAACCGCCTTGGCGATCCAATCGATCACATCACGAGATTCAGCAGAACCACCGAGCGCACGAAGCGCATCGAGCAACAACGGAATCCATTTTACGAATTCAGCTTTGCTCTTGGTTCGTGACATAAATGCCTTTCAATTCTTCGCCCCAGCCAGCTCCTCCTCAAAATCCACGATCTCTTTGATCTGCACCAGAAACCAGCGATCGATCTTCGTGAGGTTGTAAATCTCTTCGATGGTGAAGCCGGCGCGCAGGGCGTGGCGGATGAAGAAGATGCGTTCGGCGTTGGGCACGCTCAGCTTGCGGCTGATGACGTCGCGCGGCAGGATGTCGCGGTCGCCATAGACTTCCGTGCCGAT
>CAMCWI010000152.1 GCA_945882065.1 Akkermansia muciniphila | reverse complement strand
CAACCGCATGATATTCCCGTATTGGTCGCTGCGCGATTATTGAAGCCGCTCGGAAACCCGCCTGCCAATGGTGTTAAATTCTTCGCCACCGCTGACGTGCTTGAACTCACTCAGGATCGCGCCTGGCTGAACAAAGTCACCGCCACGATCTACGCCCACTGGAATCGGCAGAACTCAGCGCGAAGAAAACGTCCAGCGTTCCATCCCGAAAACAAAAACAGCACCACGGCGACAAATAGCGTGGTGCTGTCCTGTTGATTGTTACGTGGCAACCGCGCCTCAATTCACACGGCTTCTTGCATCTGACGCGATTGCGCGGCGGGTTCGTTCGTGGTCGTCGCTGTCATCTTTGCTGACAACACGGGTGCGAGCAACGGGATGATGTTCGGTGCTGGTGTGGTCGGCGCACTCGGAGTGTTTCGTTTCTCGTATTGCTCCAACGGTGGCAACTCGACGGCGGCGCGTTTGGAATAAAAACGCGCAAAGGAACTGCTTTGGTGACCGAGCGTTTCCTGCGCATAGCGTTCCGGATAACCCGCTGCACGCGCTCGTTCCGCCCATGAGTAGCGATAGGAGTGCAGGCAGATGGATGGCATGCCTGCTTCGATGCTACGCTCCTTAATTCCCAACCGTTCCACGCGCTCGGCAAATCGCGTCGCCCGGTCAGCGGACGAAAGCGAAGCGTACTTCGGAAACAGTTTCCCACTCGGTGGCAAGCGTTTCAAAATCTCCGCAACTTCATCACCAAAACGCAACGTGCAAAGTCGCCCGGTCTTCTGGCGATTGTAAGTGATGGTGCGCGCCTGCCAATCTATGTCCTCGGCTTTCAAGTTCACGAGGTCAAACTGCGCCGCGCCGACGTGCCAGAGCAGTTCAAGGAATGCGCGTCGTTCAATGTTTGTTTCCGCGTTCACCAACAACTGATGTTCTTCCACCGTCACACCGCGCCGTTCTTTGAAGCGGAGCTTGGGCCATTGATTGTATCCGATGATCGGCCAGGCCAGCCAACCGAGCTTGAGCGCAAAGCTGTGAAAGCGGTGCAGGAACATATTGGTGCACGGCTTGCCGGAGTCCTTCAAGACTTGGTAAAGCGTCTCTGCTGTCGTGTGGATCAGCGGGAGATTGCGGATGGAATCGAACCCCGAGTCTTTGATGGCGCTTTCGTAGCGTTCGCGGGTCTTCTGGCTGCGTCCTTCTTTTGATTGGAGCAGGTAGTCCATGACATCCTGCCATGTGCGCGTATTCGCGCGGGGATCACCTGCGGCGAAATATGTCTTCGCCATTTGTTTGTTGAACGCAGGCTGATACGCAGCTTCGTTCCTCGCGTGTAATAACCGATTGGCTTCGGCCTTGTCGCGAGTGGCGAGTGAGGATTGTTTTCCGGTGGTGGTGTCTTCGGCGTAGTAGCGACCGTTGCTGCGCCGATAGAGTTTGAACTGTTGCTTCATAACTTGTCTTTCTGTTATGAGGCTAAACGGACTGGTTCACTCGCAGTGAGCAAGTAGCGAGCAGTTGTCTCGCGTTTGATTGGGTTGTTTCACAGTCGTCAGACTACTGACAAAACCGCTGGCAAACCACCCACCAGACCTACAGCAACCGAAGCAATATCAACTACTTCCGTTGAAAGATTGAACGACCCAAGCTCAGCGACCCGGCCCACAGGACGCTACGATTGCAAACCGCGACGCCATGCCGGGTTCGCTGCAGCGCATGGTTAGCAAACCAACCTCGTCGGACGAGGAGCAATGACGTAAGGAACTGAAAAGGCAACAAACGTTCTATATCAACGGTTTGCATGTCTAGTTCCTCAGGAGGCCACGTCAATGTCAACACTCTCATGGTCTCTTGTAGCTCCACCGAAAAATACTAAACGCTCCGAGTAAAAGTAGAAGCCAGAAAATCACAAACCACGGTGAAAACGGGCGCTGCGAAAATAGAAAGCCGCCAGTATAAAAAGCGCCGACAGCAAACGCTGGCAGAGCACAAACAAGAACAATCCAAGAGTGCCGTCGCTTGGTAAAAGACAACGCGACAGCCGCTACTCCTGCTGCTCCAACCGCAAGCAGCAACAGTGCGAGAAAAAGCATCAGTAGATACATGGCGTGCGAAGTGGCCTAACGACCCAAGCTCGTCGTTTTGGTCTTCTCTGGTGGGCTTTGAGAATCAGTCATTTAGCACTCAAATGCGCCAATAGAATCAGGCACTTGCTGCGCTTCTGCAAGCTGAAACTGATGGTAACTGCGATTAACTTTTTGCGACTGAACTTTACTGATTCGCTGGCAATTCCGCTGGCAATGGTCGCTCGAAACTTACTGTTCACCGCGGACTGATTGAGTTGAGCGGGTTGGGTTCAGACACGTAGTTTTGAGTTGCGATTGGCGCGCCGCGATGGGCGGATTGGGGTTGCTGGGCTTGAGGGCGAGATTGTAATAGGTCGGCTTGCAAGAGTGCGTAGGAGCGAGAAGCGGGGGCGAGCCGGGCGGCGTGTGCGTAACAGTCCGCTGCTTCTTGGATTTTTCCAGCTTCTTTCAGACAGTTTGCTCGCAACGAAAGAAATACCGCCAATTCTTCTGCCGCTGTCAGTGATTTCAGATAGCCCTCGGTGTGAATTTCTTCTTCGGAAACTGGAAACGGCCATTGCTTGAAATGTTCGTCGTCGTAGCGATTCATGCCGCGTCCGGTGGCTTCCAGATTGAATCGCTCCTTTCCATCATCCCAGCGCAGGAACAAGTGCGCCTTGGTGGTTACCAGTTTTAGTGGATACCCCATACGCCGTCCGACAGCCGCGTACAACACAGGCATTGAACTGCACGTTCCCATGTGCCGATCACCGATCAACCCGTGCAAAAAAATGTCACGCGAGTCGGCAAAGAATCGGTCGTTGGGATTTATGTTCTGTGGATTGGAGACGCGCTCAGGGTTGTAGCGGATATTCAAATCTTCGTAAAACACCACAGCCATCATCAGCATGCGGAAATACGCTTCTGAGGAATAATACTCCGTGGGATTTGCGCGAAAACGATAGAGATGCCGCTCGGTCTCGGCTTTAATCCGCTTTGCCCACTGATCCAACGTTGCCAACTGATTTGAGATGTTGGTGTCAGCAGCACCCGGCAATTGCTGGGCACACAAGAGATTCATCAGTGCAATATCCAACTGTTCCAATTCTGAGGGCTGTAATTTGAGCAAGCCGGGCAACGAAGGGGCGGCAGGTGCGTTTTGCACACGCGATTGGTTAATCTTGTGATCGCGCTGCGCAACAGCAAAAAGCAACACGCCGATACCGACGCACCCGGCAATAAAAACCATGATGAAGCTTCTGGCTCTTGATTTCATATTTGGCCTGGTTTTTGGCGTTGCTCTCGTCCAAAATTCAATCAACTCCTGTCCACCAAACCGATGCAAGGTCAGTGCTGGTTGCGATTCACACCGCCCACTCCATACAAGTTAGTCCGCATCCTCGATAAAAATTCTGTCTGCAATAATTTCGATGGTCGAGCCTCCCGAAAGCTCGAAAATATTGTGAACAAATTTGCCATCTGGAAACACGGCGCTTTTCACAAGACGATCAATCTTCTGCGAATTCAGAACCACTTGCCAATTGTGGATGGTCTCCCGTCTCGCTTGGTACGACAACAGATTTGAAATCACGTTATGGCATTTTTCAAAGCGCAGTACAACTATTTGAGTAATGATTCCAAGATCGCGAAATGGCTGTGTTGTTTCTTCAGGATCAATCTCGATTGTCATTTCCACAGTAATCTCGCCCCCTGGTGAGGTCTCAATTTGGACTAGAAGCAAATCTGCGTCATGGACTGGAAGCGTCGCTATTCGTTCTGGGGTTAATTGGATTTTCATGCAAGTTCTGGCTGACATCGGATCGGACGTAAGCGTATGGGGGCTGGTTGTGGTGGTGGAATCAACCCCTCAGGCACCCTAGTTCCAGGGGGTAAAGTAATGCTGGCTGGTGGCGCGTTTATTGTGCCACCACCACCCGGAATGATGTTTCCACCAGGGCCAAACGAGTAAGGGGTGTCAATCGGGAAGTGAGGTCTGGTGCCGTTGAAATGCAAATGGTCTATTCCTCGCCATCCGGGAGAACCCGGCTGTCCCCGATCCATTCTCCATATCTCCTGATAGTCGCTACCTTGCCCACGCCCCCAACTTCCGGGGCGAAATGGATTTGGCCGCAGGCCATACGGTGGGATATACGGCCTTGGCGGTGGCAACATAAGCCGAGGCGGGACTATCGGGGGTTGCGAAATTAACACCGGCGGAATTCCTCCAATAAAACACTGAAGGCCATCCGGGTCTACGGAACTTCCGATCTTGTTATTTATGTAACTGTATAAGTTGACCCCGCCATCTTCCTGAATCGGATCGCGATTGATCCACCGTTGCAGGCCGGGATCGTAGAACGCGTTGGCGACTTCCACCATGCCGAGGAAGATGGCGATTAAAACAACGAGCAGGCGCTTGACGTTCGATTTCATAATTGTCCTTTGTTCATGGCGATTTCAATTTGCAAAAGAACTCAACGTAATCGGCGACTGTCCTAATTTGCGAAAGGTCGGCTTGAGTTCCGTTTTGTTTCAGCCGGCGTTTTGATGCCAATTGGAGGTCAACGATATCGTCATCGAATTCCCAACCCTTCGGCGCGGCCAGTTCCTGGTCGAAGCGGTCAGTCGGACGCAGCTTGCCAGTTGGCAAATCCAAAGTCGTACAGACTTCATTCCAAAGTTCGTGAACCAATTCTTTTGGCAGACCTTTGTTTGAAAAAAAATCGTCATAGATTTCGTCAAATCCAAGGTCTGGCCGATTCTCGAATCGTTTGAGTCTTTGACGACGGGGTATAAAGTTCCAAGCAATGACACCTCCCGCGACAGCGAGACCTGCAATCACAACTGACCAAAGCATAACGTTCATGGTTAGTCAGGTACTGCCTCTGCAATGCCGCAGCCAGCCAAGAGGCCAATATCCCAAAAGCCCTCGAATACAGTTAGCCCGACCGCTGCTCGGCCCAAAAATCTTCCCAACCTGCCGCCGAGAACTCTATGTTGCCAACTTGTTGGATGCGGTGGAGTCCCCGCAATTCCTACACGGCCAGTTCCACCAGTCGCGAGATTTCCAGCCGCATTTGCTCCATGAGCCGCTGGCGGAACCCACCCCGGCACTCGCGGCCCTGAACCTGATCCTCCTGAACTCAACCGTTCGGCAATGGCGTTTGGCAACTGTTCAGTGATTGGGTTGCGGTAGCGTTCAATGCAATCCGCGTAAGAATTTGAGTCTAGTCCGAACGGGTCAGCCTGATTGATGGCATCATTGGCAATACCGCCGAAGATATTCGCATTAACCTGACTCCAATCTGCAATCGCGGCTGCAATCTCCAATGAATTAATCTCGGCAACCGATTTGATGTTCTTTTCGACGAGACTTTCAACCTCTGAGCTTGGCTTGATGGATGAAGTCAATGTCGGGGTGCTTCCGATGTCTCCCAACGGATCGCGATTGATCCACCGTTGCAGGCCGGGATCGTAAAACGCGTTGGCGACTTCCGCCATGCCTACGAACGCTGCGATTAAAACCACGACAATCCGATGGATGTTCGATTTCATAGTTTTATTTCGTTTCAATAGTTAGTTTCTCCAACTCTTTAATCCACGTCACCTGTTTGCGCGGTGTCTCCACGTAATCATACGCAGTGTAGTCGTACGCCCGATCCGTCCCCTTGGCCGTCTGCAACTGCCCGATGTCGTCGTAGGTGTAATTCAGCTACTCTGCCGGTCGCCACGGCTGATCCGATCTTCCGATTGACCAACCGTTTGCTTTTGAAAATTCGACAGCAACATGTGCCGACCCATTGAGTATTCCGAAGCATTCGTCGTCTTCGTCAGGCGGCGATAGAAAATCTACAACGATTCCTGAGTCGAATTCAGTGCGAACACTAAAATTAGTTGTTTGTTTCAAAGAGACAATTCGGCCAAAATTAATTTGTTTCAAAATTTCTCCCAACTCATCAACTGTAATCGTTGAATCTCCACTGGCGCACAACAATTGGTTGTTTTGTAGTATCCGCCATTCCCCATAATAAGTTCCGATTTCCCATTCGCCATAGTAGGCATCAATCAGATCCTTGTTGGAGTGATAAAGTTTCTCGCCGAAACCGAACCAAAGACTTTTGGGTTTCCAAATGCGTTGACGACAACATTCCAAGCCTAACATCGGCCCAACAAATTCTCTTATGTTTATTGGCAATTCCATGTTTTCTATAACCTCATCCAACTGGGGCATGATCCACCGTACTGCTCATAAATTGACATCGCGTCTCTTCTCAGTTCATCCGCTGTGCGATCAGTCAAATGCTTTGAATCATGAAATGCTCGACGCGCTTCTTTGCCAAGGTCTTTCTCAATCTTCTTGGCCATGTCCTTTGCCATTTTCTCCGCAGCTTTCTCTGCCGCTTTTTTCGCTGCTTGATCTTGTGCAGCTTTCTTGGCGGCCTGCTTTAATGCTTCTTTTTGTGCGGCTTCTTGTGCTAATTTCCTAGCCCCTGCTTGGGCCGCAGTCTCCATACATTCCGCTGCTGCTGTTTGATTGGCTGGGTTGAGCGTTGGCGACAGCCCAAGCGGATCGCTGACACTGACGAGATTATTACGCATCGCCCCGTACGAGTTTCGGTTGACGTCAACCCACGCATCAAAGAAATCGTCGCTGTTCATTCCACCGTTGCCTTCAGCCTGAACACCCGGAGCAATGACAGTTGTGATTAAGGGGAGGCTTGCGATGTCTCCTAACGGATCGCGATTGATCCAGCGTTGCAGGCCGGGATCGTAGAACGCGTTGGCGACTTCCACCATACGCACGAAGGCGACGATGAAAATCGCGATGAGGCACTTGACGGTCGATTTCATATTTAGCCTTTCTTATTGCCCTATACTCACGGATCTATTTCTCACTGGGTATGCGCGAATTGAGACATGTGGAGCGTGCTGAGTTAAGAGAGAAACAAATTTATCAATGTCCTTGACCCGCAGAATTGCAATCATGTTCTCGTTGTCTTGCCGCAAAAAAACACTCTGCTTGGCTTCAACTTTCGAAAGGGTGCCGATTCTATAACTATTACGCGCAATCCACTTATCACAGTATTTTATTTCGGAATACGGGATACCCCGTTTGATCAGGCCCAAAAAACAATAGGAGAGTTGCTGTTTTTCAAACTCGTATTTGGTTACAAGCGAAAAGAAAAACACAAACCCTGTTCTGTAAAAAGCATATGAAAATCTAGTGTCAAACACGGTAGCCAGAATTTAATTTGTTAACATTCGAATTGCCTTGTTCCAAAACTCAAGATTCGAGGTTCAATCCAAATTGAATCTGAATGCGAGACACCATCAGCTTTCCATTGCATACTGGCAGGAGCAATGTCACAGAACCTCTTTCCTCTTAGAAATTTTCTTATCCAAGGGTCTTTTTTCGGAGGTTTAATTTTATCTGGAGCATCTGGTTTGTTTTTTGGTGGAGCATCTTTGCTTGGTTTGTCCGTGTCTTTCTTGTTCTTGTCCTCCTGCCGCTTTTCCTCATTACTTTTTGCTTCTTCCTCGGGTTTTGGACTTTCAGGTTTTATTGTTTCGACGATTTCATAAACATTCCAAACTGTCATCCCTATTCTGCACGCGAGCCACAAGGCTGCAAGCGGCGCGATTCTGCCGTCTGCGTCCGATAGAGAGACTGGATTGTTGTAGGCATATCCCATCAGTTGCGGACTCAGTCCCGTGTTTTCCATTTCCTCCTGATCTATAAATTCTCCAGCATCCGGGAAAGAATATGCTCCGTCTTCCAACTCTACAAGAACGCCAAGGCTGGCTATATCTCCGAGCGGATCTCTATTCAACCACCTCTGCACATTCGGTTCGTAGAAGCGAAAGCCGTAATAGTAAAGCCCGGCGTTGCCATTCCATTCCTTGCTGCTGAATCGGTAGGTGTTTGCCTCGGCCAACGGCCCGCTCATGCCAAGCAGGTTTCCATACGGATCGTAGTTGTATCGTGCCACAACAATACCGTTCGTGTTCACCATCGCCGTGATGTTGCCATTGCCGTCTGCATGGTAATAGGCGTGCGCGTTCAGCGCAGAGCCGGGCGTGAGCAATTTCACGTTCTCGGTGCGCGCCAGCAAACCACCAATGCCGCCTGCGCCTTGGAGTGATCCACTCAGATCATTCCCCCGCGTGTAGGTGATGACGGGTTGATAGGGAATAGTGGATAGTGGATTGTCCACGTGTCTTTCCTGGATGACGAGCATCCCGTCGTACACATACTTCACTTCGTTCGTCTTTACCCACGCGCTGCTTTGCCACGCGTAGTCCCGCTGAATCCGTTTCCGCCCAAACGCATCGTAGCGGAACTCACTCCGCCACGCGCTGGCCACGTACACGTTGGTCAACTGATTCTCGTAATCATACTCAAACACGCGCCGTCCATCGTTGGTCAGGTTGCCGTTGCCGTCGTACTGGAACGTGATGGTGGATGGGAGATTCAACGTCAAGCTGTCCGAAGCCGTGCGATCATACGTGTCTTTGGCTGTGGCGGTGTATGTGTTATTGCCATTTGCTAACGTCGCCCCGGCTCGCGCCCAACTGCCGTCGGCATACAAGTCCGCGTTGCCGCTGCTCAAACCTGTGCCGCTCACCACTACATTCGTCACGCCGGGAGGATAACTCCAATACTGATCCCCGCCGCGTGGCCCTGTGGACTGACCAGCAACCGTCAACGTGCCGGAACGAGTGGCCGTGGTGAGTTGATTCTTGGTGTCCGTGTTGAACGTCTGTGTCAGAGCGTTGTTCGTGCGGTAATTCAAATTCCACGCTTTGTCGTACGCGTAACCAAACTGCTCCTGTTTCCGAGGCGTCTCCACGTAATCATAAGCAGTATAGTCATAAGACCGATCCGTGCCCTTGGCCGTCTTCAACTGCCCGATGTCGTCATACGTGTAGTCCATCGCGTGCGTGTTGCCGTAGCCGCCGGGATTGTTGCCGTCGTAAAGCGTCTGCTTCGTCCGCTGGTTCGCCTCGTTCATCGCGTAACTGTGCTGATTTC
>CAMCWI010000151.1 GCA_945882065.1 Akkermansia muciniphila | reverse complement strand
GTGCCCGTCCTCGGGCACACGCCACCCAGGGACATCGCCCGCTTGTACTGTTTCAAACGCGCCCTGAGATAAGCGCGCCCCATTTACCGCAACGCGCGGCCTTATTCCGACTAACTAACATTGCGTTCAGCTCACCAAATCCCTAGATTCTGCCCCCGTCGCAGGCGTTTCAGTCGTCACGTAACCCAACCGTTTTTCATGAGCATTGTGTCAGGCATCCTTAATTCGTCTCTCGGCAAAAAATATATCATGGCCGGGACGGGCGCGTTGTTGTTCGCGTTCGTCATCGCCCATCTAGTCGGCAACCTCCAGGTGTTCGGCCCGCCGGAACTCATCAACAACTACGCGCACTTCCTCCAGAGTAAACCCGCGCTGGTCTGGGGCTCGCGCCTCAGCCTGCTTGCGATAGTGGGCTTGCACATCTGGTCCGCAGTTCAACTTTCCGTCGCAAACCGCGCCGCTCGTCCCGTCGCTTACCACGACAGCGAGCCTTATGGATCAACGTGGCAATCCCGCTACATGCTCGTGAGCGGATTGGTCATCGCGGCGTTCATCGTTTATCACCTCGCGCATTTCACCGCGCTGTTGCCGGGCATCAACGGTGTCGGTGACTTCTCTAAACTCAAGGCTGAGTTGCACGGCGAAGAAGTTCGGGATGTTTATGGGATGATGATTCTTGGCTTCCAAGTCTGGTGGGTCGCGTTGTTCTACATCGTGGCGCAAGCGTTGTTGTTCATTCACCTCGGTCACGGACTGGCGGCGATGTTTCAATCCTTTGGCTTCCGCGATCACGTCTGGTGGCCGCGAATCCAAATCTTTGCCAAGGCAGCGAGCATCGCGATCTTCATCGGTTACGCGGCGATTCCAGCTTCGATTTACATGCGCGTCGTCGGCGCGGATTACGCCGAGAAGGTGAAACATTCCATTGTTGAATCTGCCGCGCCCGCCGCTGCTGCTCACGGAAAGGAGACGCACTAACATGGCTACTTTGAATTCCAACATCCCCGCCGGCCCGCTCGCCTCGAAGTGGGAAAGCTACAAGTTCAACACCAAACTCATCAACCCGGCGAACAAACGGAAATACAAAATCATCGTCGTCGGTGCTGGCTTGGCCGGCGCAAGCGCGAGCGCGACACTCGCGGAACTCGGCTACGAAGTTCACAACTTCGTGTTCCATGATTCTCCCCGCCGCGCGCACTCGGTCGCCGCGCAAGGCGGCATCAACGCCGCGAAAAATTACCAGAACGACGGCGACTCCGTGCATCGCCTGTTCTACGACACGATCAAGGGCGGCGACTTCCGCGCCCGCGAAGCCAATGTGCATCGTCTCGCCGAAGTGTCGGTCAACATCATTGACCAGTGCGCGGCGCAAGGCGTGCCGTTCGCGCGCGAATACGGCGGGTTGCTCGACAACCGCTCCTTCGGTGGCGCGCAGGTTTCGCGCACGTTTTACGCGCGCGGCCAGACGGGGCAGCAGTTGTTGCTCGGCGCGTATTCTGCGTTGAACAAGATGATCGGCGCGGGTGCAGTGAAATCTTACACGCACTCCGAGATGCTTGATCTCGTCGTCGTGGATGGTCACGCGAAGGGCATCATCGTCCGCAATCTTCAGACTGGCGAAGTCACGCGCCACAGTGCCGACGCGGTCGTGCTGGCGACGGGCGGTTACGGCAACGTCTATAATCTTTCCACCTACGCGCGGCAGGCGAATGTCACAGCGAGCTGGCGCGCTTACAAGCGCGGCGCGTGCTTTGGCAATCCGTGCTACACGCAGATTCATCCGACGTGCATTCCGGTCAGCGGCGATTATCAATCCAAGCTGACACTGATGAGCGAATCGCTCCGCAATGACGGCCGCGTATGGACGCCCAAAAAGAAGGAAGATTGCAAGAAGCCGCCGCAGGACATTCCCGAGTCGGACCGCGATTACTATCTGGAGCGGATGTATTCGGCGTTCGGCAACCTCGCGCCGCGCGACATCGCGAGCCGCGCGGCGAAGACAGTTTGTGACGAAGGTCGCGGCGTCGGCGAAACGGGCCTTGGCGTTTACCTGGATTTCTCTGCTGCCATCGGTCGGCTCGGTGAGAGCAAAGTCCGTGAGCGTTACGGCAACCTGTTCGCCATGTATCACGAGATCACGAACGAAGACGCCTACAAGACGCCGATGCGCATCTATCCCGCCGTGCATTACACGATGGGCGGGCTGTGGGTGGATTACAATTTGATGAGCAACGTCCCCGGCTTGTTTGTGTTGGGCGAGGCGAACTTCTCCGATCACGGCGCGAACCGTCTCGGTGCGAGTGCACTGATGCAGGGTTTGAGTGATGGATACTTCGTATTGCCCGCGACGATCAGTGGTTATCTCGCGTCGCAGAATCCCGGCAAACGTCCCGCGACGGACAACGCCGCGTTCAAACAAGCGGAAGAGAATGTTCAGTCGCTGACCAAGCAATTACTCGGCAACAAAGGCAAGCGGACGCCCGGCAGTTTCCACAAGCAACTCGGCAAGATCGTTTGGGATTATTGCGGTATGGCGCGCACCAAGGCCGGTCTTGAAAAGGGCATCAAGCTCATCGGCGAGTTGCGCGAGGAGTATTGGAAGAACGTCATGGTTTCCGGCGAAGGCAATGAGTGGAATCAGTCTCTGGAAAACGCGGGACGCATCGGCGACTTCATCGAGCTTGGCGAACTCATGTGCCGCGACGCGTTGCACCGTGAGGAAAGCTGCGGCGGTCATTTCCGCGAAGAATATCAATACACGCCGGACGACCCCGAAACGAAACAGGGCCTCGTGAACCCCGGCGATGTAAAACGTCGCGACGATGCGTTCGCGTATGTGGCTGGTTGGGAATACGGCGGTGCGGCGGACAAAGCGCCGATCCTCAACAAGGAGCCGCTCGTGTATGAGGAAGTCCACATGAGCACGCGGAGTTACAAGTGATGTCTAGCTTGAGGTCGCGATTTGTGACCTCATAGTTTCTAATGTTGCCAAAACATGAGTGAAGCCAATCTCATCCCGACATCTCGCATTGAGCGAAAGATTTTTCTTCTGCGCGGCGAGAAGGTGATGCTCGACCGCGACCTTGCGGAACTCTACGGCGTGGAGACAAAAGTTTTGAATCAAGCGGTGAAGCGCAATCTCGAACGCTTCCCCGATGACTTCATGTTTCAGGTTTCCAAGGAGGCGGCGGCGCAAATCTTAAGGTCACAAAGTGTGACCTTAAAGGATGAAACCAGCGGGAAACGCTCGAAAAAAACTGGAATCTTAAGGTCACAAAGTGTGACCTTAAGACATGGCGAACACATGAAGTACCGTCCTTATGCTTTCACCGAACAGGGAGTGGCCATGTTGTCGGGGGTTCTGAACAGTCCCCGCGCCATCCAGACGAACCTCGCCATCATGCGGACGTTTGTGCAACTGCGGCAGTTGTTGGCAACGCACGCCGACCTCTCGCGCAAGCTGGCGGCGATCGAGGGGAAATATGACCAGCAGTTTCGCGTGGTGTTCGACGCCATCCGCGAATTGATGAGCGAGAAGAAATCACCCAAGCGCGAAATAGGTTTCCACACCTTGATGCCAAAGCCGCCGAAGTCTGGCGGCGCAAAAGCAAAGAAGATTTGACCATGAAAATTACGTTGAAAGTCTGGCGGCAGAAAAACGCGAACAGCCACGGCGGATTCAAAACCTACCAATCGCCCGAGCTGAACGAGAACATGTCGTTCCTCGAAATGCTCGACGTAATCAACGAGCAACTCGCGAACAGCGGCGAAGAACCCATCGCGTTCGATCACGACTGCCGCGAAGGCATCTGCGGCACTTGCTCGTGCGTCATCAACGGCAAGCCGCACGGCCCGCACAAGGGCATCGCAACGTGCCAGACCTACATGCGCAGCTTCAAGGACGGCGATGTCATCGTCGTCGAGCCGTTCCGCGCAGCAGCATTTCCGCTCATCAAGGATTTGGTGGTGGATCGCAAGGCGTTTGATCGCATCCAGCATGCCGGTGGCTTCATCAGCGTGCGCACCGGTGCGGCGCCGGACGCGAACTCGATTCCCGTGCCCAAGGAAAACGCCGATCTCGCCATGGACGCCGCGCAGTGCATCGGTTGCGGCGCGTGTGTGGCGGCGTGCAAAAATGCGAGCGCGATGTTGTTCGTTGCGGCGAAAGTTTCGCATCTTGGCTTGTTGCCTCAAGGCCAGCCGGAACGCTACAAACGTGTGAAGGCAATGGTCACCCAGATGGATGCGGAAGGTTTCGGCTCCTGCACCGTAACGGGAAGTTGCGAAGCGGTTTGCCCCAAGGAAATCTCGCTGGACTTCATCGCCCGCATGAACCGTGACTACGGGGTGGCGCTGCTCAAAGGCGACGCTAAGGTCACTGGCGGCGGAGCAGGCTGATGCGAATCTCTGGCGGTCATGCGGGCGGGCGGATTCTCAAAGTGCCGAAAGGCATGGCAGTGCGCCCTACGATTGATCGCGTCAAACAGGCCATCTTCAACTCGCTTGGTGAACGCGTTGTTGGCGCGCGTGTGTTGGAGTTGTTTGGCGGAAGCGGTGCGCTGAGTCTGGAATCGCTGAGTCGTGGTGCAAATTTTGCCGTCTGCGTGGAGCTTTCGCCCAAGCACGCTGACTTCATCCGTCGCAATGCCACGACCCCCGGCTTTGATCCAAGCACGCTTGAAGTTCGCACGCAGGATGTGTTCGCTGCGTTGCCTCAACTCGTCACTGCGGGCCAAACCTTCGACATCATCTTAGCCGACCCACCATACGGCGAAAAAAATGTGGGACATCGCTCAACTTCCTTTGCGCAAAAGCTCCTTGATGATCCGAACCTGCCAAAGGTTCTAAAATCTGGAGGAAGATTCGGCCTCGGCCATGCGCGGCGCGACACACTTGAGATTCCCGCTCCGTGGAGAGAGGTGAAGCTGCTCAAGCACGGCGACAGTGTGATGAGGTTTTTAGAGATTTGATTCTCACAAGGCCTGGCACTGACATTCAGCCTTGGTTTCAGTTCCACCGTTCAAGAGGACAACCAAGACAAATTCGTCCACTTGTGCTGGTCGATTTGGCGGCGCACAAAGCTCGATCGTGTGTCCGTCAGGATCATTGAGAAAAATCTGCCATGCACCATCCGGGCGTTTCTTCTTGGGAATTTGAAGAGGAGGAAGCGGACATGCGGAAATGATCCCCCTGTTCACTCTGTTATCTTCTGTGATAATCGGCGCAGGTCGAAACTTATTACCGGAAGAATGTTTCCATCAACGACCCGCGTTCGGTGCGAATGACTGCGCCGTTCGTGATGCTGTGCCGCTTGAACCAGCCTTGCGGCACTTCGAGAACGAACTGGATGTTGCTCGTGCGAGATTGCACCCCACGTTCGTCGCCGGGTTGCAGATCAATCATCTCCGCAATCTTTCCGTCCGGCTCAATGTATGCCGCCGAAAGTGGTACGAGACAGTTCCGCATATAAAAATTTCTCGGCTCGGCATTCGAGAATACAAAGATCATGGCTTCGTTCTCCGCGATCTTCGTGCGAAACATCATCCCCGTGGCGATCTGCACCGGCTCCCTGCAAATTTCCGCGATCATTTCTTCGCTGCCCATGTTGACTTTGATGGTCGGCAACTTCGGCTGCGCGTGGAGCAGATGCTGCACAGGAGCGAACATCAGCGGAACACTGGCGGGCGGATTGGGTGTGACCGGCTTTTCGGAAGTGATGAAAAGCGCACCGGCAACGGCGAGACCGACAACGACAATGACTAACCAAGGATTTTTTTCCTGAACTTTCTTCACGCCGGGTAGTTTAGCAGCAGCATTGTTTGATGATAGTACTTTCCCGGCGGGTTCTGGCTGGTTTGTTTCAAATGGATTTGTATCCTCCAATGGTCACAGGCTGACGTCGGAACAATTTCACCGGAACATTTGAAATGAAAATCATCGGAGTCATTCCCGCGCGCTACGCTTCCAGCCGGTTTCCCGGCAAGCCGCTCCATCCCATCGCGGGTAAACCGCTCATCCAGCGCGTCGTCGAGCAATGCCGCAAAGCAAAGTCGCTCTCCGAGATCATCGTGGCCACGGACGACGCCCGCATCGCCGAGGTGGCGAAGAAGTTTTGCCGCGTGGAGATGACGCGAGAGGATCATCCGAGTGGATCGGATCGGATCGCGGAAGTGGCGTCGCGCTGCCAGTGCGATGCCATTGTGAACATTCAGGGCGACGAACCGTTGATTGATCCCGCTGTCATTGACGTGGTGGCGCAAGCCTTGGTGGGTTGCGAAATGTCCACCGCCGCCACTCAGATCAAGGATGCCGCCGAATACGACAACGCGAACGTAGTGAAAGTCGTTGTCAACCTCGCAGGCCGCGCCCTATATTTTTCCCGGCGCACGATTCCGTATCTGCGCGATGCCGCCAGTCGTTCAGCAAGCGAACAGTTGGCGGCGTTTCCTTTTTTGAAACACCTCGGCATTTACGGATTCCGGCGCGAGACCCTGTTGCGGCTTGTGAAGTTCCCCGTGTCGCAACTTGAGAATGCGGAGAAGCTCGAACAGTTGCGCGCGCTGGACAACGGCATCCAGATCGCCGTGGTGAAAGTAGATTACGACAGCGTAGGCGTGGATGTGCCAGGAGATGTGGAGCGGGTGGAAACAATTCTTAAAACCACGAATGGACACTAATGACTGGCTTGCTTGAATTTGGTTTTATTCGTGTGGATTCGTGTCTATTCGTGGTTAAAAACTTTTTATGAAATTCATATTCGTCACAGGCGGCGTGGTCAGTTCGCTCGGCAAGGGCCTTACGGCTGCCGCGCTCGGCACGTTGCTCGAAAATCGCGGCCTCAAAGTCGCCATGCAGAAGTTCGATCCGTATCTCAATGTAGATCCGGGCACAATGTCGCCGTATCAGCACGGCGAGGTCTATGTGTTGGACGATGGCGCGGAGACCGATCTCGACCTCGGCCACTACGAACGTTTCACCAGCACCAAACTTTCACGACTCAACAATCTCACCAGCGGCCAAGTTTATCAGACCGTGTTGAACAACGAGCGCGAGGGTGTTTATCTTGGCAAGACGGTGCAGGTGATCCCGCACGTCACCGACGAGATCAAACGCCGCATCTGGGTCGTTGCCGACCAAACCAAGGCCGACGTCATCATCACCGAGATCGGCGGCACAACAGGTGACATCGAGGGCTTGCCGTTCCTCGAAGCCATCCGCGAGTTCGCACTCGAGGCCGGCATTGGCAACACCTGCTTCATCCACGTCACCTACGTGCCGTTCATCAAGGCAGCGGGCGAACTCAAGACCAAGCCCACGCAACAATCTGTCGCCAAACTGCGCGAGATCGGTATCACGCCAAACATTATCGCCGCGCGTTGCGAGAAGCCGCTCGACAAAGATTTGCGCCAGAAGATTTCCATGTTTTGCAGCGTGGCGCAGGAAGCCGTCATCGAAGTGAAGGACGTGGATCACTCCATCTACGAATTGCCGCTCATGCTCCAGCGTGAGCGTTGCGACGAACTTGTTTGCCGCGTGCTGCACCTCACCACGCCGCCACCGAAGATGACACATTGGCAGGAGATCATCCGCAAGCTCATCGCCCCGCAGCATCGCGTGCGGATCGGAGTCGTCGGAAAATACATCGGGCTGCAAGATGCTTACAAATCCGTCTATGAAGCCATCATGCACGGTGGCATCGCGAACGATTGTGGCGTGGAACTCGTGCAAGTGGACGCGGAAGAGATCGAGAAGAAGGACGGCGAGAAAGCTCTCGATGGACTCGGCGGCATCTGTGTTCCTGGTGGATTCGGTGAGCGCGGTATCGAGGGCAAGATCAAAGCCGCCAAGTTCGCGCGCGAAAACAAAGTTCCCTATCTCGGCCTGTGCCTCGGCATGCAGATCGCCACGATTGAATTTGCCCGCAACGTGATGAAGCTGGAGAAAGCCCACTCCACCGAGTTCGATGAAAACACGCCGCATCCCGTCATCGCGTTGCTCGATGCACAACGCAAAGTCACCAAGAAAGGCGGCACCATGCGTCTTGGCGCACAACCCTGCCAACTCGCCGTCGGCTCGAAGGCCGGACAACTCTACGGTTCATTCGTCATCCACGAACGCCATCGCCACCGCTTCGAGTTCAACAACGCCTATCGCGAGAAGTTTGAGAAAGCCGGATTCGTCTTCAGCGGCACATCACCAGACGGCAAGCTCGTGGAAGTGATCGAGCTAAAAGATCATCCGTTCTACATCGCGAGCCAGTTCCATCCAGAGTTCCTGAGCAAGCCGCACCAGCCGCATCCGTTGTTCAAAGGCTTCATCGCCGCCGCGCATCAGCACATCCATCACAAGCCGATTTGAAGAGCTTTTCATCAATTCCCGCCTTGAGCGTCCGCCGGGGCCGGCTTATAAAATCCCCATGACTCTGAAAGCCATTGTCCACAAAGCGGAGGAAGGCGGCTACTGGGCCGAAGTTCCATCATTGCCGGGTTGTGTCTGACGCAGGCCGAGACCCTCGACGAGTTGAAAGCCAATCTGCGCGAAGCGATTGAACTCTGGCTGTCAGTCGGTGATGAGACGATGAAATCCAATCCGAGCGATGAATTTCTGGCGTTGACGGTGTGAAACGGGTTTCCGGAAAATAGTTCATCCGGCTCATTCAACAGAGCGGCTGACTTCTCAAGCGCATCAACGGCATCCGACCAATCCCAGCACTGGAAAGCTCAAAGACGCGGAGAACGTTCCCCTTCTCCTTGGGGAGATGGTCGGGATGAGGGAGGTCTTCAAACATTCCTCCCTGCGTACAAACTGGCGGAGACTTCTGCACCGCTTTGGAGAGATATACGCTCCGTCACCCTGCCATCTGGCCGCGCGTGACGCCGAGTTGATTGAAGAGTTTCAACTCGCGCCAGAGTTGCGCGCCAGTGATTTCACCCCGCAACAACTGCCGATACTTCGTGATGGTCTGTGTGACTTCGGCCGGCGTTTCGTTCAGAAACTCGATGCGGAAATTCCGCACGCCCAACGCCAACAGCCGCTCCACAAACTCCGCGCCGGTCTGCGCCTGCGAGTTAAAGACGGTGTTGCGGCAGCCCACGTCAGCCTTGAGCGGATGTTGCGCGCCGGTGCGGTCGCGGAGGCGCACGTCATGCGTGTCGCACGGGCGACCGCAATCGCGATAGTCTTTGCCCTTGGAGAGAAACGCGCAGAAGACGCAATGCTCCATGTGAAACATCGGCATGTG
>CAMCWI010000150.1 GCA_945882065.1 Akkermansia muciniphila | reverse complement strand
GATTGTTCAATGATTTCGTCCTTCACATCAAGCACAGGACGCAGGCGGATGGAGCGTTCGCCGGAGCGGATGACCAGCAGATCAAGTTCGTAACAACCGCGCCAGAACGCATCGCGCGTGGCGGCGTCAGGCAAATCGAACGCGAGCATCAAGCCACGACCGCGTGCTGCGGTGACAATAGAATGTCTGAGCGCGAGTGCGTGTAAACTGTTGAGGAAGAAATCGCCTTTGACGCGCGCGTTATCGACAAGCTTCTCTTCTTCATAGATGCGGAGGTAATGCGTGGAACGCACGAAGTCCGTGAAGTTGCCGCCGAACGTCGAACTGATGCGGCTCGGCAGACGGAAACAATTCTCCTTCACCTCATCAAGCCGCGGCCCGGCCATCACACCGCACACTTGCGACTTCTTGCCGAACGTGAGCAGGTCGGGAATAACTCCGTGATGCTCACAAGCCCAGCGTCTGCCCGTTATGCCCATACCGGATTGAACTTCGTCAAAGATCAGAAGAACGTCATTCTCGTCCGCGATCTTGCGCAGCAGCCGCAGAAACTCAGGACGGAAATGATTGTCGCCGCCCTCGCCCTGAATTGGTTCGATGATGATGGCGGCGATGTCCACGGCTTTGGCAGCAAGCACGTCGCGAATTTCTTTCTCGGCAATCTTTTCCTTCGCGATGACATCGGCGAGACGTTCCTTTTCCGGCAGGGCGAAGTTCAACATCGGTGCGCTGACTCGCGGCCAGGGAAACTTGGCGAAGTATTGTACCTTGCGCGGATCGGTGTTCGTCAGACTCATCGTGTAGCCAGAGCGACCGTGAAACGCGTGCTTGAAATGAATGATCTCCGTGCCGCGTTCGCCATGACCGGCGGCGATATTCTTGCGCACCTTCCAATCCATCGCGGCCTTGAGCGCGTTCTCGACCGCGAGCGCGCCACCATCAATGAAAAAGTAGCGAGGCAATTCCGGCAGCGCGATGACGCGTGCGAATGTCTCGACGAACGTGGCGTATTGCGGCGTGTAAACATCGGCGTTGGCAACCTTCACCTTTGCAGCGCGAAGCAAATCCGCTTGCACCTCCACGCGACTGAAATGCGGATGGTTGAAGCCGATAGGCTGCGACGCATAGAAACCATAGAGGTCAATGAACTCCCTCCCGCTCGACGCATCTACGAAATATGACCCGGAACTTTTGTCCACATCGAAGATCAACTTAAAGCCGTCCACGAGGATGTGCTGTTCGAGCGTGGAGAGAACCATAGAAGGCGGAACGATGCTTGGTTTGTTTGCGGATTCTGAACGCACTGATTGGTGGGTTGTTTCGGTGATAGTCATATCTCCATTAGACTGTGTGTCGTTAGAGCGACGATAGGCTCGCAATTTTTTGCTTCAAGTGAAAGCGCTGATGCGACCCTGAATTCTTTGGGGACAGGAACTGTCCCCTGCCCGCCACCGGTATGTTTCAATTGCCGAATTATTGCAAGACGACTATAACCACTCGCAGCAACTCACAGGAACAGATCAACCATGAAACCGGAATTCATTAGACAAGGTCAAAAACTGAACGAAGCAAGACTGGCTGAGGTGGAAAAATGATTCGGCATCCAACTCCCCAAAGAATACAGGGACTTCATGCTGGAGAAGAATGGCGGTGAACCTTATCCCAACGGTGTTTGCCGCAAACGGAGCAAGACGCCCTATCTGACCTGCCGGTATCTTTTCAGCATTGATACCGAACGTACTGTTGAAGATTGGATTTCCTCATTCGAGGGAATGAAAGACAAAGATGAACCCACGCTCCCCGTCCTAATAATTCCAATTGGCGTGGATTATTGGCGACAACGTGTTCTGAATTTCTGTTTCAGGCAAGGACGCCGGCAAGGTCTTTTGGTGTGACCATGAAAACTCATTCGTGCCTAATCCGCCCTCCGCATCTTCCGCCACACTTACGGTGGTTCGCTCCGCCACGCTTGCCCCTGGCGTCAACACACTGAATCGCTTTTCACGCACGCGCACCAATCCGCCGCGATCCACTCCCGCCCAAAAGTTTCCTTCGCGATCTTCGTGAAAACAATCCACGCGTTCGCCGGGAAAATTTTTCTCCGTGGCCAGTTGCCGCACTCGACCCTCTGCGCGGATATGAAAAACCCCGTGTTTGTAATCGTAAAGCCACACGCCACGAATGGAAATCCAGAACACGAACTCTCCGCAGCGAGCGAACATTCGCCGCGTGGTTCGATCAAGTTTGGATTCACGCCCCCAAGCTGCCTTCGCTCCGCGCAGAGAACAAGAACAGAGTCACCCCGGCGAAGCGAACGACAGACTTTACGATTCAGAAACTTTAGGCTTTAACCTTGAGACTTCCCCTGCTCTTCTCAATGCACGCGTAGGCATTGTGATTGTGGATGCTCTCCTGATTCTCCGCCTCCACTTTGTACCACGCCACGTCGGGATGTGCGTTGAGTTTGAGAGCGACGTTGCGCACGAGGTCTTCCACGAACACCGGATTCTCATACGCGCGCTCCGTCACCGCCTTTTCATCCTCACGCTTGAGCAATGCGTACAACTCTGAACTCGCCGAACTTTCCATGATGGCGATCAAATCCTCGATCCAGATGGATTTTTTGAAACGCACCGCCACCGTCACCTCGCCGCGCTGATTGTGCGCGCCGTGGATGCTGATCGCCTTCGAGCAGGGACACAACGTCGTCACGTTCGCCTTCACGGTGAGCACGAAATCAATCTCCTTTGCGCAAGCCCACGCATCGAACCGCGCCACGTAGTCCATCAGGCTTTCCTTGCCGGATACGGGCGCTTTCTTGGACATGAAATACGGAAATTCCATCTCGATGTGCGACGTGGCGGCTTTGAGCTTGTCCTGCAACTCAATCAAGATGTCGCGGATGTTTTCCACATGGATGATTTCACCGTGGGCATTTAGCACCTCCACAAACCGGCTCATGTGCGTCCCCTTAAATTCCTTCGGCAAGTCCACGAACAAACCAATCGTCGCCACGGTGTTCTGCACGGCGTGCGCCTTGTCGCGCACCTGGATGGGAAAGCGCAGTCCGCGCACGCCAACTTTATCAATCCGCAACTGGCGATGATCGCGCTCACTCTGTTTATCCGAGAGCTTCGCGCGCTTGGGGGATTTGATCACACTGATTCTACTCATGGTCAGACATTAGCAAACCATGGTGGTTTTGCAAAAAGCAAAAGCTGACGTAGCAGCCGACGGGGTGTGATAATTGGTAGAGCGCGTCCGTCCCTGCGCGCCGGGCTTGGCCAGTCAGTCAACGGCGCGCACGGAGTGTGACGCGCCCTGCCAATTCGGTCATGCGGTTGCCCTCACCCGTTTGTAATCACACCTGCAAAATCCCACGAACGAATCATGGACTTCCTCAACACAACCCGCCACAATGACCGAGTTCCCGCTTTAGCGAGTTCAGGCCGGGCAATCACTTCCGCCACAATTTTTATGATCGAAAAGACAACTATAACGCTGGTCACGGGGCATCTCTCTCCCGGTGAATCCGAGCTGCAACGATTCGAGCGCATCCTGTTGCGCCCTGAATTCAAACAATTGAAGGCCGTGTTCGACAGCCTGGGCATTGGCGTTCCAGTGTTGCAGGCGGCGATCATCACCACAAATTCCTATCAGATGTTTCTGGCCAAGATCGGTTATCGCGTCGTCGTGGTGAAACAAATCCACGAGAACGATTGCTACTTCCGGCTCGGCCCCAAAGGCGGCATCCGCGCCGTGTTGCCCGTTCATGACACCGCCACCTACAGCACCATGGTCACGCTGGTGAACTATGATTCCACGGTGACGACCACGCTTAACTCGGTGGATTTCTACGACGAACAATTGGCCGTGTTCAAGACCCGGTTGATGAGCCGCTCCGGGAATAATATTTGACCCAGCCTGCCACAATATCACCCCCGCGTCACCACGGACGCGGAAGCTTTGACCGCTTGCCGCGAACATCGCGCGCGCCCGATGTTTGACGGATCGCAAGAAAGTTTTCAGATGGAGTCGCCGTGTGTTGCGGCGTCTCCTCTGGTTCATCCACAGCCTCCTCGCTCGGCAAAGGTTCAACCTCTCCGGCCTGTTCAACATGCGTCGTCGCGAGTACTTCCTGAATCACGGCCAGCAAATCTCCCCTGCCATGCCTCGCCGCAGAGGAACATGTGAACACCTCCGGCAACTTCTCGCACCATTCCGAGATGCGCTCCTTGAACGCCCCGATGTTTGCCTGCACCGTTGCGGACTTGACCAGATCAGTCTTGGTGAAGGCGAGAACGAACGGGATATGGTTGTTCGCGAGCCACTCCACGAATTCCAGATCAATCGGCTGGGGCGGCAGCCCGGCGTCAATCAACGCGAAGACGCAATGAAGATTCGGACGATGCCGAAGATAATCGAGCACCGCCGCGTTAAACTCGGCCCGATCTTTCCGCGCCAGATGCGCGTGACCATATCCTGGCAAATCCACGAGCCGCCAAGTTTTGCTCATCGTGAAAAAATTGATCAGTTTGGTGAACCCCGGCGTGGGCGAGACGCGCGCCAACTTACCTTTGCCCGCCAGATAATTCAGCAATGAAGACTTGCCCACGTTGGAACGACCGATGAATGCGAACTCCGGCAACGACTCGTCCGGGCACGACGCCAAGTCCGGCGCGCTACAATGAAAGATGGCGGATGATATGTGCATATTGAAAACCTGCAACCAATGGTCGCAGCAATCCCGCGCCACCGATACAACCAAATTCAAAGCGACTAGATCAGCATTGTTAGCAAGATGGCATTCGCCCTACGCTTCGGATGTGTCGTTGGAAATCCACTTCACCCGCGCCGGAATCCATCTGCCGCAACTCGGCCTCTGGCTCGACGCGCGGAAGCGCCAGCGCGGAAGCGAGCGCGTGTTCGTCAGTCACGCTCACGCAGATCATATCGCCGCGCATGATGAGGTGATGCTGACGGGGGCAACGTCGCTGTTCATGCGCACGCGGCTGCCGGGGAAACGCCGCGAACACATCCTGAACTTTGGCGAGCGCATGGAGTTTCAATTCGAGCATGAATCATTTCATCTCACCGCTTTGCCCGCTGGTCACATCCTCGGCAGCGCGATGGCCTTCATCGAGTGGCGCGGCGAAACGCTGCTCTATACGGGTGACTTCAAACTACGACCGAGTCTCGCGGCTGAACCACCAGAAACCCGCCGCGCCGACACGCTCATCATGGAGACTACCTTCGGATTGCCGCGCTACCAGTTTCCGCCGGGACAAACCGTGCGCGGCGACATCGCAAAGTTTTGTCGTGACGCTCTGGCCGATGGCGAGACGCCCGTGCTTTACGCTTACTCGCTCGGCAAGAGTCAGGAGATTCTGCGCGGCCTAGCGGAGGACGGATTGCCTATCCAGTTGCATCGTCACGTTCGCAAGATGACCAAGCTCTACGAAAAGCTTGGCATGAACTTCCCCGCGCACGACGCATTCGATGCTGAAACCGCGCGCGGCAAAATCATCATCGCGCCACCGAATTCGCTGAAGACGATGCAGAAAGTCTCTCTCGGAAAAATCCGCACCGCCGCGATCACGGGCTGGGCGATGGATTCCAGTTGCCGCTATCGTTCCGGCACGATGGAGGCGTTTCCGTTGAGCGATCACGCGGACTACGACGGCTTGCAGGAATTGGTGAAGCAGGTTCAGCCGAAGAAGGTGTTCACCGTCCACGGCTTCACACGAGAGTTCGCACAGACGTTGCGGGCGCAGGGCGTGGATGCGGTTGCTCCCGGCTGGCACGAGCAGATGGCGTTGCTGTAGGAACGCCGAGCATTGCTCGGCACGGATAGTCAGAAGGTATTACCAAACCAAGCGATGCTCGGTACTCCTGAATCTGGCGTTGCCGCAAACTCACCGCGCCGCCACACATTCGTAACATGGCCGTGCGTTATTGTGAGCGTGATGAGATGCCGCCATTATCGGTTTCAGATTCCCTGCGAGGATGCGGATGAATTACGCGCCACTGATCCCCAGCCTTGTCCCGTGTGCGACAACTTGCCACGCCGCCAGCTCCAAACGGTGATCTGGTCGTCCCGCGTTGCCAGCACGACGAGCAGTCCGGCTTACGGAAAAATTCAAGGTTGGCTGCTGAGTTTGTTTCAACATTCTCCGACGCACGCCAAAGCCAACCACGGCTCGCCTGCTTCTGCGGTTTCGTCCTGCTAAATCATTCCACTCAAATCGCGAAGTCGGTGTATTCCGGCTTCACTGCTTCCGTCGGCGGAAACAACATACCAGCAGCGACCGTCGCGTTAGTGCCTTGCTCGATCAGGATGAACGAACCCGTCAACCGATTCGTCGTGTATCCGTCGTAGATGATCGGCTTGGCGGTTTTGAGGCGGATGACACCGATGTCGTTTGCACGAAATTCGGTTGGTCCCGCTTCGAGGTCCAAGGTTTCCATGTTGATGCGACCTTCAACCTGCGTCACGACGGCTTGAACCGTCTGGGGGCCGTACTTTAGGAAATACTTCTTACCCGCTTGCAACGGACGAATGCTCATCCAGCAGATGCGCGCGTGCAGATCACTCGCCATGCCGGGTAATTGTTCGAGGCCTACGATCATATCGCCGCGACTGATATCAATGTCGTGCTCTAGGCAAATCGTCACGGATTGCGGACAGAACGCTTCGTTCAATGAGCCGTCGTACGTCCAGATGTCCTTGATCGTGGTCTTGATGCAGCCGGGCAGCACGGCGACTTGCTGGCCTTTGCGAATGATACCGCTCGCGATCTGGCCGCTGATGCCGCGGAAGTCGTGAAGCGTTTGGTCAGTGGGATCGTTCGGGCGATTCACCCATTGCACGGGAAAACGGAACGCGTTCAGATTCCAATCGCTCGCGATGTGGACGCTCTCCAGATGAGCGAGCAGCGGCGGGCCCTCATACCACGGCGTATGCTTCGAGGCGTCCACGACGTTGTCGCCGTTAAGCGCGCTAATCGGGATGAACTTCACATCGCGGAACACGTCGAGCTTCGGGAGAAAATCTTCGATCTCATCGCGGATTTCCTGAAAGCGTTCCTGCTTCCAATCCACCAGATCCATCTTGTTGATAGCGATGACAAGATGCGGAATCCCCAACATCGCCGCGATGAATGTATGACGCCGCGTCTGTTCGATCACGCCCTGCCGCGCGTCCACCAGCACGATGGAAAGGTTCGCGGTGCTCGCGCCCGTGACCATGTTGCGCGTGTACTGCACGTGACCGGGCGTATCAGCGACGATGAACTTCCGCTTCGGCGTGGCGAAGTAGCGATACGCCACATCAATCGTGATGCCCTGCTCGCGTTCAGCGCGCAGGCCGTCGGTGAGGTTGGCGAGATTGATCTGGCCGCCGCCGGTGATGTCGGCGGATTTTTCCAGCGCTTCGACCTGGTCTTCCATCAGCGACTTCGAGTCGTAGAGCAAGCGACCGATGAGCGTGGACTTACCGTCGTCAACACTGCCGCAAGTGTTGAAGCGCAAAAGTTCAATGGGATGCTGGGTGTGAGGCATAACTCAGAAATATCCTGCTTTCTTACGATCTTCCATAGCCGCTTCGCTGGCTTTGTCGTCGGCACGAGAGCCGCGTTCAGTGACGCGAGCGGCGGCGACTTCACCGATGATGTCGTCAATGCTGTCGGCGGGTGATTCCATCATACCGGTGCTGATCATGTCGGCGATGGTGCGCACGCGAACCACGAGTTTCTTGATTGGCTCGTTCGGCTTGGGCCGCGCGCCCGCGTAAAGATCAGGCTTGGTTAAATCCGTGTGCGGCGGCGGAACCGGAATCCATTGACCGCCGCGCCGGAAACATTCGCGCTCGTGGCTGAAATAAATCGTCGGCACGGCGAGTTGCTCGCGCTTGATGTATTGCCAGACGTCCATCTCGGTCCAGTTCGAGAGCGGGAACACGCGCATGTTCTCGCCGGGATTCACGCGGGCGTTGTAGAGATTCCAAATCTCTGGGCGCTGCGCCTTGGGATCCCATTGCCCGAAGCTGTCGCGGAAACTGAAGAAACGTTCTTTGGCGCGGGCTTTCTCCTCGTCGCGCCGCGCACCGCCAATGGCGCAATCAAACTGAAACTCTTCAATCGCACCGAGCAGCACGGGAATCTGAAGTTTGTTACGACTGATCTCGCCGGGCGCGGGAGTGGCGTGACCTTTGGCAATCGCTTCATCCACGGTGCGAACTATCAGCTTCGCGCCAAGCTCCTTCGCGCGGCTATCGCGGAAAGAAATCAACTCGGGAAACTCGTGGCCGGTCTCGACGTTCAGAAACGGCATTGGAATATCCGCCGGACGAAACGCCTTCTCCGCAAGCCGCAGCAAACAGATGGAATCCTTACCGCCCGAGAACAACAGCGCGGGGCGCTCAAATTCCCCCGCGACTTCACGCATGATGTGAATCGCTTCCGTTTCCAAATACTGCAAATGGTCTAGGTGATACGATGACATATTTTTGTCCGCAGATTTCGCAGATTCACGCAGATGGCAGAAAAAATCTGCGGACATCTGCGCCATCTGCGGAAAAATCAGTGCTGCTTGGCGGCCTCTCCGCCCCAAGCGGCGTGCAAGCCGCATTCGCGTTTCTCATCGGCCTTCGCAGGATCGAAGTAATCCCACTCGTTTGGCAGGTTGTGTTGTTTGAGATACGCTTCCATCTCCGCATCGCTCCAATAGAACACGGGGCTGACCTTGATGGTGTTGAAATTCTTGTCCTCAACCACGATATCCAGTCCGGCGCGATTCGGATTCTGCACCTTGCGCAACGCGGTGAGCCAGATGGTAGGCGCGAGTTCCTTCATGCCGCGCATGAACGGTTCGAGCTTCATCACGGTGCTGAAATCTTTGATGCGCTGCTCGTTCTCCGGCATTGGCAACGGCGCGCCGCCGAACGCAGCGTCGTAATGCGCGGCGGTCATCTTCGGCACGAACGCCTTCACGTTCAACTTGAGTTGCGCCTTCAACGCTTCCGCGTGCTTGTAAGTCGCGGAACGATTGTAGCCGTGATCGGCCCCCCACACGTGGATGTCCGCCTGCGCTTGCGTGGCGAGATGCAGGATCACGGCTTCGTACGGACGATAATTCGTGGAGACGATGGCGCGGCCATTCGCTTGCGCGATGGCCCACTTCACGATTTCGAGTGCTGATTTGTTCCGCAACTCAGCGTTGGCGTTCGTAATTTGTTCAGTCGTCATGTTTCAATAAATTCAGTGCTTCGGGAAACTTCCGGTCGGTGGCGGTGTCGGATTTCCACTTTGCAGCAAGTCAACCAAGCCATGGT
>CAMCWI010000149.1 GCA_945882065.1 Akkermansia muciniphila | reverse complement strand
CTGATTTTTGCTTTGACGCCCGGCACTGGCTCTGGTCAAAAGACTGCCATGAAATCCATTCTTCCGTGGTTCGTCGCTCTTATCGGCATTGCTGGCGCGATCTTTTTCTACAAAGCCAGCGACGCGAAGTCCGCATCAATCGCCAGCCTCCAAGAGCAGATTGCTGATATGGAAACCCTCCGCGCTGAGAACGAAGCTCTAAAGAAAGATCAGTTGCCTGCCGAAGAACTCGCCCGTCTGACCGCTGCCAAGGATGAATTGCCACGCTTGAGAAACATGGTTCGCCAGTTGACCACGGACAAATCGCAGTTGAATCAACAGGCGCGATCCGCACAGCAAGCCGCCGAACGTGCTCAATCCCAAGCTCAGACCGCGCAAGCTCAGGCGGAAGCGTTTGCTCAACGCGCGGCGACAACCGCCACGAACCTGCCAGTGACTCCTGAGATCGCGGCTGCATTGGCTGCGCGCTACGGGATTGATCCGACTGCCGCCGCGAACACCTGCATCAACAATCTCCAACAGATTGACGCCGCTAAACAACAGTGGGCGTTGGAAAATAACAAGACTGCGGAAGCAACGCCGACGGAGGCGGATTTGAAGATTTACATAAAAGGCAACACACTCCCCACCTGCCCCGTCAATGGAAAATACACAATCGGCAAAGCTGGCATCTATCCAACTTGCTCCATCGCCGGTCACGCATTAGCTGAATAATTTCGCGAGACAACCTGTTCGTTCCAATTTCAGTCTTGGTTGGCTTCTTCGCATCACGTAGCCTGCCCATTCAATGATTGAAACTGACATCGAACTGCTCAAAGGGATCGCGAACACATTACGCATCCACTCTATCAACGCCACCACCGCCGCTGGCAGCGGTCATCCAACTTCTTGCTGTTCGATGGCAGACTTGATGGCTTCCCTTTTCTTCGGGCACATGCGCTATGACGCCAAAAACCCGAAGCATCACAACAACGACCGTTTTATTCTCTCCAAAGGTCATGCCGCTCCGATCCTTTACGCTGCGTGGGCTGAAGCCGGTTTGTTTCCCGCTGAAGAACTTCTGAAACTCCGCACCATCGGCAGCGATCTCGAAGGTCATCCTACGCCTCGCCTTGCGTTCGCGGATGTAGCCACGGGTTCACTCGGCCAAGGACTTGGCGTCGGTGTCGGTGTCGCTCTCGCCGGTCGTCTCGACAAGCTGGATTACAACACCTACGTGCTACTCGGCGACGGCGAATGCGCCGAAGGTGCCGTGTGGGAAGCTGCGTCGCTCGCGGGCATCAATAAGTTGAGCAACCTCATCGCCATCGTGGACATGAACCGGCTCGGCCAAAGTCAGGCGACGGCGTTCGGTCACGACGTTGATCTCTACCGCGAACGCTTTGAAGCTTTCGGTTGGCGCGTGGAAGACGTGGACGGTCACGACATTGAGGAAATTCTCGAAGTCCTCAGTGGCGTAGGCTTGAACACTCAGCCGCTTGCGATCATCGCCAAGACCTACAAAGGCGGCGGCGTTTCCTTCCTGCAAGACAAAGACGGTTGGCATGGCAAAACTCTGAATGCGGAAGAAGCCGCCAGAGCCGTCGCGGAATTGCAGCCCAGCTCCAAGTCCGCCGCTGGCGTGGTGATTCCTGCACCGCGCGCTTTGCCCGCTCCTGCGAACACTCCGCCGACGAGCTATCCCGGCATCAATTATAATCTCGGCGATCTCATCGCCACACGCGAAGCCTACGGTGCGGCGCTCGTCCGCATCGGCGAAGCGAATCAAGCCGTCGTCGCGATGGACGGCGACACCAAGAATTCCACCTACGCAGAGAAGTTCGCTAAGAAATTCCCAGAGCGGTTCACCGAATGTTTCATCGCGGAACAAAACCTTGTGGCTGTCGCCATCGGCTTCGGCACGCGCGGCAAAGTTCCATTCGCGTCCACGTTCGCCACGTTCTTCACGCGCGCATTTGATCAGATCCGCGTGGCAGGCATTTCGATGGCGAACCTCAAGCTCGTTGGCTCGCACGTTGGCGTGAGCATCGGTGAGGACGGCCCTTCACAGATGGCGCTCGAAGACCTCGCCATGATGCGCGCGGTTGTAGGCAGCGTTGTTCTTTATCCGAGCGACGCCGTCAGCACGGAGAAGTTGCTCGAAGTCATGGCTCAAACGCGGGGCATTTGTTTCCTGCGCACTTCGCGCCCGAAGACTCCGGTGCTTTACGGCAACGATGAGAAATTTCCTATCGGCGGCGCGAAAATCGTCCGCCAAAAAGCGGGCGACAAGGTCACCGTCGTCGGCGCAGGCGTGACATTGCACGAAGCTGTGAAGGCTGCGGACTTGCTCGCCAAGGAAGGCATCGGCATCACGGTCGTTGACGCTTACAGCATCAAGCCGCTCGGCAAAGACGTGATCAAAGCCGCCGCCGCCAAGACCGGCAACGTGGTTGTGACCGTTGAAGATCATTACGCAGAAGGCGGACTCGGCGACGCTGTCGCGGGCGAACTTAGTTGCGATGGCGTGAAGGTTCACAAACTCGCCGTTCGCGAACTTCCGCGCTCCGGCAAAGCCGAGGAGCTGCTCGCCAAGTTCGGCATTGATGCCGCAGCGATTGTGAAGAAGGTCAAGTCGCTGGTGTAATCAGCAGCGAAAACAAATTCAAAATCCCGCGCGCCGAAATCTAGCGGGCCGGGATCCTAAATCTTGAACCGCTAAGGACGCGTTAACCACGTGGGCGAAAATCAACGTTCACACTGATGGTTGTTCCCTGGCCGGGTTGGGTCAGGAGTTCAAATTGACCTCCGACGCTTTCCATCCGTTTTCGCATGTTGAATAGGCCGTCTTTTTGGGTGTTTGACACGTCCAAGGGAACGGCTTCCTCCCGGGCTTTGGCGTCGGCGCTCTGAATATCAAACCCTTTACCATCGTCTTGGATGACGATGCTGAAACCAACTGGAGTGGTCCTGATGCGCAACCAGACTTCTGTGGCGTCGGAGTGTTTGACGATGTTGTTGAGTGCTTCTTTAAGAATCAGGAAGACATTGTGCCGGACGTTCGGAGCAAGCGGATGGCTGGGGAGTTCTGCGGGTAATTCCAACCGTAACCGGATCGCGGCACTGGCGAGATAATCCGCCGCGTAGGTGCAGGCATAGCTCACAAAGCTGTCAAAGTTATCAAAGCGCGGATTCACTGCCCAGACGGTGGCGTCCACCGCGCGTGTTAATTCGCGGGCGCGAGTGGCGATTTTGCGGATATCGGACTTCACTTCATCGGGAGGTGCATCTTCACTTTGAGCGAGTTCGCTCAAAAGGGTGATTTCGGTGAGGTTGGCGCCGATGTCGTCATGGATGTCTTTCGCGATGCGGGAGCGCTCGTTTTCAACGGCCCGTTCCCGATTCAGTTGTTCGAGTTTGCGTTTCATCCGGCGGATGGCGAAGTATCGGGCCGCGGCGCCATTGCCGCCGAGGATGGCCATCACGGCTAGGATGCGAAACCACCAAGTCTGCCAAAAATAGCGGACGACATGCACGGAGAGTTCTGCGCCCACCTCGTTCCAGATTCCGTCGTTGTTGCACGCGATGACCCGGAAGCGATAATCCCCTGGCGGTATCCGCCGGTAAATTTCCGAACGTCGCCCGCGAGTATCAATCCAGTCCCGGTCCAATCCATCCAACTTGTATCTGAAGTTGAGATTTCCCGGGGCGGTGAAACTAAGGGCAGTGAATTGAAACACCGTCTCCTGGTTCCCGGGCGGCAAATGGATTGTCATTTTGGGCTGGTGCAAATCAAGTGGCGGTGGCGAGTTGGTAGAAGGGGCAAATAATCCGGCGTCGTAGGCGCCAACGAGGGAATTATCAACAGTCACTTGCGTGATCACAACCGTTGGGGGGTGGCGATTTTCCGTTGCTTCAGCCGTTTCCAAAACAACCAACCCGCTCTGCGTGGGAAACCAGAGCCGACCATCCCGACTGCGGGCGGCGCCGGGCCACTGCCCGTGGCTGCCCAACATTGGGTTGAGCCCTTCTTCCCGATCATAAGTCACCGAGCGAATCCGGGCGCGCTTATCTTTGGCGAGTTCATCAAACTCATTCAGCCTCACATAAAACAAGCCACGGTCGCCCGCAAACCACAGCCGGCCATACGTATCAGTCATGATCTGGGAAATATAATCTTCGCGTAAACCTTGCTCGGCGCTGATGTGGGTGAATTGTCCCGCTTTTAAACGACCGATACCACGACCGGCGTAACCAATCCACAGGCTGCCGTCTTCAGTTGCGAGTAAGCACCGGATGGGGTAGGGCGCGGCGAGGGTGTTAGCGGTCTCATCAATCAACTGGTCTCCAATCATCTTCAACAACAAGCCATCTGATGTGCTCACCCACAGATTGGTGGCAGCATCCAAGGCCAGGGCCGTGACGGTGCTTTCTTCGTTGGGTAATTGAAAGGTATCCAATCGTCCGCCGCGCAGTCGTTGCAAAACATTCGTGGAGTCAAACCCAATCCACAAATCCCCATTCGGATTTGCCAACAACGAGCGAACGAAGTCGCTTGCGAGACCATCTGTAGCGCGGAAAATTGTCCTGTTGGTGCCATTATTCCACTGGACCAATCCCCGCCGCTGAGTGCCGATCCAGACTCCTCCGTTCTTCGCTGGCGTGACGCAGTTGGCGTAACGTGCAAACCAATCAGGTTCGACCGAAAGTATGTTCCACTTCGAGTTATGCTGTTGCGAGATCAGTCCGCTCTGCGTGGTGGCCCAAATATCACCGGACTGGTCCTCGCAAACTGAAAGCACCGCCTCAGGGGGCAGTCCGGGGAGGACGTCCTCAAGCTCCACCGCGCGGTGGCGCAACCGGTTTAGCCCACCGCGCCGCATGCCGACCCAGATGTTGCCTTCCTGATCTTCCGCCAAGCGCAAGATTTCGCGATGGGAAGTTTTGACATTGGTGAAACCATTGGTGTCATATCGGATCAGCCCGGCTTCCGCAGTGCCGATCCAGACGGCCCCGGCTCGATCAGCAATAACTGCGGTTGTGGTGGCGCTGGCGCTTGGCCAGATTGCCGGCACGGGACCAATCAAGGTTAACTCGCCGGACTCAGTGCATCGCCACAATTCCCGGCGACCGCTGATCCAGATACCCCCCTCCCGCGCCGCAGTGATGCAGTACCGATCCCGGTGCATGGTTTGAAGGATAATAAATTTGCCATGGCGAAAAACCCCCAAGGCTCCTTCCTTGATGAACCACAACTGCCCGCGAGTGTCTGTGGTAACCCAACTGCGTCCGCCGCTGGTCCAGCCGTCACTTTCGTTGAACGACTGTGCGCGATGCTCCCGGATGCGCGCCAACTGACCATCCGCGTAATTGATCCAGATTGACCCCTCGCGGTCTTCTGCCATGACGGTCACCGGGATCCGAGGCAGGTTGTTCGTCAAGGTAGTAATCCTCCCCTGATCGATGCAGACAAGGCTTCCAGAATTCTTCGCGATCCATAGTCGTCCGCTGTGATCCACAAGCAAGGCTTCCATCCGGCTGCTGGTCCCGCCGCCGCCGGTATCGCTGGGAAGTAAGGTTTGGAAGCGAACCCCGTCAAAACGGGCGAGACCGTTGGGCGTGGCCGTCCACAAAAATCCGTCGGGAGTCTGGGCGATTCCCGTCACGCTGTTGTCGGGCAGTCCGTCCTGCGGACTCCACACCCGGTTGAACCAACTGGAATTGGTGGTGGCGGCCGGACTCGGGGTCGCCAGCAGAATGACCAAGCTGGCGAACCAGAGCCAACGCCGCCAGTTCGCTGTTACGGAGAGCACAGTCGGAAAGTATCCGCTGCCTTGATCAAAACAAGACCAGAGCTCAAAGTCACCGGGCCAAACGAAATAAACATTTCTGTCTGTACGATTATTTTTCCGGCTGCCCGTAAACTTCAATCTCCTGCCAGCAGTTGAGCGCACTGAGGTGGCTGCCTTTGGTGTAGCCCCGGACATAACGAGCTTTCGTGTTCTTGCCGTCGAACACTCGTCCATAATGACGTTCGAAGTATTCGCGATCTTTGCCGACACCGAGGCCAGAGGTGTTGTCTGTGTCGTTGTTGAACAAGGTCGTCACACCTGTCTTGAATTCAGGGTCGTCAGAAGCCAGCAGCACCACGTCGTGCATGACCTGGATGTAACGATGGTCATGCCAGAGCGCGATGGCCTCTAGGGTGAACGACTTGCCGAGATCCACCTGCACCCATTGCGTTCCTTTTTTCATCTCAACGGTGTCATAGTCGAACGCTTCCTTCTTGCCGTCTGTGAGCTGTGAGGCTTCGCCGGTGAACGGATTGACGCTGGTTTTGACTTCCTTACCCAATGCGACGTTTTTCACACCTGCGCCCACAAGGGGTGCAGGTTTGGGTGTATCTGAATTGGGCTCGATGTTCGGGCCTCCGGGCAATGTTTCTGGAGTGCCTTTCAACGTGGGCGCAGGAAAGCTCAAAGCGAGTGGCTTCTTTGCATCTGCGGCGTTGACGGTGATGAACGCCCCCGAAGCGGTCGCCAGCATTGCCAGTCCAATGATCGAGAGTGATTTGATTTTGTATTTCATTTTCACATTTCGGTTCTTTTAATTTTGTGAGCTCAGGCTTCCCAACCAGAGCGGTTGTTCCGTTTCACAAATTGTAAGGCTTCGGGCAGGTTGGGCGAACGCATGTTGGGTCCGTCCCATTCCATCCGGCGGCCTTCGCCGAGACGCAACGCCACGCAGCCGAGGAGGATGACTTCTGTGAGATAGCCCGCGATCTCGAAATTCGAGTAAGCAGGAACGCCTTCCTTCATCATGCGGAACCATTCGGTCATATGACCGGGAGAATGCGGGATGATTTGTGGCACGGCTTTGCACGCTTCGTGTGTGTCTCCTGGGACATATTGGTCGCTGCCGTTCATCGCGAGGAAGAAGCGGGAGCCGTAGTCGTCGGGGGAAAAGAGTTTTCCTTTTTCACCGATGATGAGCGCGCCCGAAGGTGGCAGTTTGTCATAGGTCGTTAGAATTTCACTGGTGAGATGCGCTTGAGGACGAAGGGGTGACAATTCATTACCGGGATTGCCGTCATACCAGAACATCTTGAGCGGAGGGAGGCCTTCGCGTTCGGGGAACTCGAAGCGGATACGGGAAGTTTTCGGGAATGTCTCGGAGTAAAAGCGCGAGGCCAGCTCTAGTTCGACCACGCTCGGATAACCCAGTTTGAGCGCGCGGAACGGCATGTTAACCGTGTGGCAAGCCATGTCGCCGAGAGCGCCGGTGCCGTAGTCGAACCAACCGCGCCACTTGAAAGTGTGGTAAACATCCTTCTTGAAGGGGCGGTTTGCCGTTGGCCCGAGCCACAGATCCCAATCGAGCCCCTCAGGGATAGGATCGCTGCCTGTAGGGCGATCCAGGCCTTGCGGCCAAACGGGGCGATTTGACCAAACGTGGAGTTCGAGCGGTTTGCCGATGACTCCGGCGTGAATGACTTCTACAGCGCGGCGTAAGCCGTTTTCTGCGCTGCCTTGGTTGCCCATCTGAGTGGCGAGCTTCTTTTCACGAGCCAATGAGCGCACCGCGCGGACTTCGCTGATGGTCTGGCAAAGCGGTTTCTGACAGAAGCAATGTTTGCCTAGTGTCATCGCTCGGATCGCGGCGATGCCGTGATGATGGTCAGGGGTTGAAACGGTGACGGCGTCGATGTCCTTACCCATCTTTTCGAGCATGACGCGATAATCCTTGAACTGTTTCGGGTTCATGGATTTGTCCGAAAGCTGCCTTGATTTTTTGTCGAGTGATTTCTGATCCACGTCGCAGATCGCAACGATGTTGCCGCCGTTGCTGGCTGCGTCGCTGCTGTCGCTGTCGCCTTTACCACCCACGCCGATGCAGGCGATGTTGATGCGGTCATTCGCACCAAGCACGCGGCCGACGTAGGGGAAGCTGAACGCGGCTGCGCCTGCGGCAACAGTAGTGCGGCGCAGGAATTGGCGGCGAGTCAACGCGGTGGATAGGATCGGAGTCTTCGAGGTTATTGTTTTCATTTTTGTTTTATTGGTTGCAACCCGCTTTGACCTCGGTGAGTCAAGGCGGAGGTGCGATTCTTGGAGTGATTATTACGGTTAGGCTGGCTAGGTCAAATGTTTCCGTGCTTTTTGCGGCATTGAATATTAGTTCGTGCCTACCAGTTCAAATTGATGTTTTACCGGCTTGGCCGCGCTGCGTTGCTTGGCGATCACTACGGCCTCCTCTGAGTCAAATGCAGCGAGCAAGGCCTTTGTCGCCTTCGAGATTTTTTCCGATGTTTGTTTGGCAAGTCGCACCTGCACTTCGCGCCAGCGTTCGAAGTGAATCTGGTTATGCTGGATCGTGAGCTTGTGGACTTCACTCGCCTGTTTTGCCATGGGCGTGTCCATTATGGCCAGATTGATTCCTGCTTCGAGTTGCTCGCGGGTGAATTCGCCTGTCCGATTCCCATCAATTTTCAGAACATACTTCGCGCCGGTCAGTCCTGTGACCTTAAGCGGCTGTTGGTTCAATGTTTCAATGAAGTCGGACGAATCCACGGCAAGCTTCATGATTTCATCCCCCATATCCACTGGCATTGGCAGGGCTTGGTCGAGTTGCGACCAACTCACAGTTTCGCTGACCCTCAATCCCGAGACCTTTGTGCAGCATTGTTTGGCGACTAGTTTATTGGCCGCATCGATTTCAACACAGCTCACGAATCTCGGCGCGTTCCAGGCCTTCAACAATTCCGCCGCCATCAACAAATGCCCCGAAGGTCCGGGATGCACACGGTCCGGGATGATTTTTTTCGCTTTCTCCGCATCCTTGGATTTGGCTTTTTCAAGCGACGCAACGACCGCTGTGTTCAAATCTGCCAGCCCGAGATGTTCGCGCGTGGCTAGGTCTTTCACGTAAGCGCCGTATTGAACGAGAACGTTGTTGTAGCCGCCTTCAAACTTCGGCGGCTGCGTGACATCGTCGAATGGAGAGGGTTGAATTAGCGTCATCCGTGTCATGGGCGAATGTTTCTTCATCGAATCCACGATGTGCTGGTAGCCGTTTGTGTAGGTGGAATAGACGCCTGCATCAAACGCCTTGTAGGAGGCGTCGTTCATTCCAAGCATGACCGTCATTACGGTCGGCTTGTAGGCGAATACATCACGGGCCAAACGCAGATCGATCGCTCCACCACCGCCACCGGTCACGCGATCTCCACCCCAACCGGAGTGAACAAATGAAATCTTCATGTCCGGGAAACGGGTCACCACAAATGTCTCAGCGAACGTCGTGTAAAGGCGCTGGTCTGTGATGCTGTCGCCGTAAAAAACCACCCGATCGCCGTTTTTTAGGTGGAAGG
>CAMCWI010000148.1 GCA_945882065.1 Akkermansia muciniphila | reverse complement strand
AGCGCGGTGCGGGCGTTGCGCGCCAGCACCAACGGCGGCAGTGGCATCACATCTACCACAGATGGTTACTCTGTCGCCACGCCGCTCTCCCGGATGGGCGGCATGAACCTTTTTGATCGCGATGCGCCGGATGGTTATCCCGAAAACGGGGCCAACTGGGTCAGCGCAGGCACGCTGGTCGAGCGCATCCGTTTCATCCAGACGTTCCTCAATGCAGGCACCGGCGACGACGCGGGCAATCATCAGTGCGATCCAGTCGGCTTGTTGAAAGCGAATTTGCCGTCACTGAGTTGGGGCAACGCGGGTGACGTCACAGATTACTTACTCGGCATACTCTATCCGGCGGAAGGCGCAGCGAATCTAAAACTCTATGGCGATGCAGGCGTTGCGTTTCTGAACACCGGGAATGACGGCATCGCATCATCCCCATTCACGTCGGGACTCAGCGACTACGACACGCGCGTCCGGGGACTCGTCTCGATGCTGATGACATTGCAACGATTCCAGGAGCAATAATCCATGAACAACTTCAACATCTACTCACGCCGCACATTTCTGAGCCGGTCCGCCAAGATCGGCATGGCTGCCGCGCTCTCGACGCTCGTGGACATTCCCTTTGTGATGAAGCGCGCGCTTGCCGAGGGCAGCATCGGATTGAACGGTAAAAAAGTTCTCTTCATCTGGCTGCGCTTTGGCAATGACGGGTTGAACAACATCGTCCCGATTGAGGATACGGAGTACGCAGTCAAACGACCAAACATCAAGATCAACAAAGAAGCGGGTGTGGATTATTCGGCCACAGGTCCGATCTTTGATCCGACCGTTTTCCTGAACAAAGACACGGCTCGCCTCACGAATGACAATGTCTATGCCTACGCCAACGGAATCAAGACGGGCAACGGTTTCGCCGCGCTACACCCGGCGTTGAAGTTCCTCGCGCCGGTTTATCATGCCGGCGATCTCGCGCTGATCCATCGCGTCGCCTATCCCAAACAATCGCGCTCGCACTTTGATTCACAGAACTACTGGGAGAACGGCAACCCGAACAAGAATCTCTCCAAGGACGGCATCTTTTATCGCACCATCATCGAATCCGGTCTCGCCAACACCGCGCCGCTCACCGGCATTACGGTTCAGTCTGCGCTGCCGCTCATTATGCGCGGCTCGGCTGCGGCCATGACGAATCTCACCAATCCGACGCGTTACGATCTGCTCGGAATTCCCACGACCACAGGCGACAACAAGGCGTTCAACGCGATTGCGGGCGCGAATTATCATCCGTTCTCCAAGAAACTCAGTCGTGAGCTGCTCGACATGCAGTATGAGAACATGACCAACACGCTGCGTATTTTCGGCAACTTGAATTTCAACGAGTCGGGAAATGTGTTCCGCGACAACATCAAAACGGATGGCGATACGGACTGGTATCCCGGCGCGGGCAACGATGCGTATGGCTACTATCTTTTCCCGACCAGCGACGCGAAGAACGGCGGTTCACTGCGTCCGGGCGGCACGGCAAACAACAACAAACGGGTTGTGCCCACCAATGCCTACAATTCCGGTGGCACAGGATTCATGAACAACCTCAAGGCCGCCGCCATGATCTTGAACAACACGGATGCGATCATTGCGGGCACTGAGTTGGGCGGATTTGACACGCATAGCGGTCAAGGCGGCGCGACGGGCTCTCAGGCCAATCTGTTGCAGCAAGTCGGTTGGGCAATGTATGCGTTGCAAAAATATTTCACCCGTTACGCGGATAAGGCGACTTGGGAAAACACAATTGTCGTCACGTTCTCCGAATTCGGACGCACCTCAGTCGAGAACAATGATCTCGGCACAGATCACGCCGAGGCCGGTGTGATGTACGTCGCCGGTGGAGCGGTGAAAGGTTACGGCTCCACGAACGTCAATGGGGTGTTCGGTTGCAGCCCCACCGATAATGTGCCGTGGAAGCCTGGCCCGCGCACCACGAGCGGTGCGACTTGCGGCACCATGTTTGCCGCAGGATTTGCCGAAGGCGCGGGCACGGTGAATCCCGTCACCGCTGGATACCTTCGCCGTTCGGTTGACTACCGCTCCGTTCTTGGCGAAGTCATCCGCAAACATCTCGGCTCAACGCAGAATCAATTGAACCGCATCATTCCCGGCTACGCGGTGGCGGGAGAAAACCTTCTCACCGGAGGCGTCTCCACCATTGATAACGTGGCGATTCGAGGCGAACTCGGATTGCTGTGAAGGGTGACTGCAAGGCCGCCAAGAGGCGACAAGTGTTCTTGGCGGCAGTGATTTTGAAGTTGGTTTGCCTCGCCGCGCTTGATGGCATCGCCGCCACAAATCAATTCGTTCCGAGTGCTGACACCTCGCTTCTGGAAGTCTCGCCTTCGAACAACCTAGGCGGATTCTTCGGCATGAACTCAGGCACTACGCAGAACGGCCCGCGCAACCGCGCGTTGCTGCGCTTTGACCTTTCGAGTCTTCCGACAAACACGCTGGTTCAATCTGCAAAGCTCACCGTTCAAGTCACGCAACAGCCGATTGACGGATACGACTTCACCGCGTTCGGACTGCACCGGATGTTCAGGCCGTGGGGCGAGGGAAATAAAATCCCCGCGACCCAGCCGGGACAAGGCGTGCCAGCGACAGCCGGTGAGGCCACCTGGCTGCACTCGTTTTATCCGACGAATCAATGGGCTGAACCAGGTGGTCAGCCCGGAACGGATTATTCTCCCATCGAAAGCTCGTTCGAGATCGTCTATGACGTGGCCAATTCGCCTTATGTTTTTCCGTCCACACCGGAGCTGGTGGATGACGTGCAATTGTGGATCAACAAACCTGCGACCAATCACGGCTGGATGCTGCGCTGCGCAGATGAGTTCCCGCGCTTCACCGCCCGGCGGTTTGGGACACGCGAAGATGCGAACAACGCGCCAGTAATGGAACTCAACTATCTTGTCCCACCTCTGCTGAAAATTTCTCTCGTTACTAATTCACAGGTCACGATCAGTTTCACGGCGTGGGCTGGGCAATCCTACACTGTGTTTTATCGAAACTCGCTCAAGACGGGAAGATGGCAGTCGCTCACGAGCATCCCGTTGGCATCTACGAACCGCGAGGTCGTCATGTACGAACCCACGGCGGCAGGTCAAAAAAACTCCCACTACCGTTTCTATCGTCAACGCTACTACCGAGTCAGTGCGCAATAGAGCATGCGGAGTGTGGCCGTCCTCGGCCACAGCAACGTGGCAACGGGAGCGGCTAGAAATATTCTGCGACTGGGTTGATGTGCGTTGCTGCCTCGAAAGCTTTCGGACGCACCCCGGAAGTATTTTGAAGTCACGGGATTCAACCGCGCGGCGCAATTGCCCACTCCCCGCCAATCAAACTCGCGGCAACATCGCCCTTGTGTTGAATCACAGCGGCAGAAAGTTCACCAACATCACCAGAGCAGGGCAGGGCGATGATGTCGGCAAACGCGCCGCGCTTGAGTTCGCCCGACTTGCCTTGCATCCCAATCGCGCGCGCGCCGTTCACTGTCGCCATCATCAAAATCATCGCAGGTGACACACCTTCATGCTTCGCGGAGAACGCGCGCATCTCGTCGAACATGTTCAGTTCGATCACCTGTCGTGGCTTCGTTCGAACTGTGGCAAGGCTGTCTGTACCAAGACAAATGTTCACACCGGCTCGTTGTAGCGTGGCAAATGGAAACGCTGCGTGCGAAAAAAAATCATGACTGCGCGGGCAATGCACCACGCTCGTCTGCTTCTGCGCGAGCAATCGGGCATCGCCACGCGCGAGGTAATTGACGTGAATCGCCATGAGGTGCGAGCCGAGCGCATTGTGGCGTGCGAGCAGTTGCACGGGAGAAACTCCGCCGCAATCACTCATGTCGCGATTGTTGTTCTCAAGCCAGTGATGCAATTCTCCGCTCGCGTTCTTGAACATCTCGAACTCCGTAGCCGACTCAGCGATGTGTGTGGCGACGCGGAGTTTTTGTTTGCGCGCGACGCCCGCAGCCATGCGGAGCAGGTCGGGTGTGGTGGAATATGGCGCGTGAGGTGAAAGCCCGCCATAGCTGCGCTCGTGTTGGATTTCTTTCAGCACATCCAGAGCGTCGTGAAGAATCAGTTCAGGTTCACGCCGGCTTTTCACGCCAGTCATTTCCAGCAGCGACAGCACACGCAAAGGAGTGGCGTTCCAAACATCTGGCAGGAGTTCTGGCACGGCCTCGACGTCCGCCACAGTCGTCGTGCCGGAGCGGAGCAATTGTCTCGCGCCGTTGATCCACGAGGTCGCGTAGTCGGAAAAACTCCAGTGCGATTTCTCGGTGGTGATGAGTTTGATCCAGTCGCAAAAACTTTTGCGCGGCGGAAACAACCCCGCCATGTCCGTGTAATCGAGATGACAATGCGCGTCGATCAAGCCGGGAAGCAACACCGTCTCGCCGAGATCAACGACATCTCCGGAGAACTTCTTTTGAACATCCTTCCAACGCCCGACTGCCAATATCTGTCCTCCCGAAAAGGCAACCGCGCCGTTCTCGATTGCCGGTCGGCTGATCGGGAGGACGGCGCGGGAGCGTAGGATAAACAAGGTGTCGCGGGGCATCAGAGGCCGCGTTCTTTCAACTTTTGCTTCGTCTTGGACGCTTCGGTGTGATGGCGGGCTTTGGCCTTGCTGTGGCGTTTGCGGATCTGGCCTTCAATCTTCTTGATGGCGAGATCAATCGCAGAGTACAAATCTTCCTCGCGATCTTCAGCGAACAAGTCCGGGCCGCGCACGGCGAGTTTGACGGAACAGGAGAACTGTTTTTCAGGCGCGCGATTGTGATCGTGTTCGAGTGTGACGCGAGCATCAATCGCCCGTTTGTCGAAGTGGTCCAACTTTTCGATCTTGGACACGACATGATCTTCGATGGCCTGGGTCAGTGTGACGTTATGCGGTATGAGGATCAGTTTCATGTTTCAATGATGCACCCGACTCGCCCTTAAATCCAGCGAAAGAAACTTAACAGAAAGAAAAATTGAATCCCTCCTCCGCTTGGCCTTAAATCTGCCGCGTGCTAACCAAAGTCATCGCGGTCGCAAATCAGAAGGGCGGAGTCGGCAAGACCACCACCTCGGTAAATCTCGCCGCGTGCATGGCTGCCGCTGGCAAGCGCGTGTTACTTTTTGATCTCGACCCGCAGGCCAATGCCACCAGCGGCGTAGGCGTGGAGAAGGTCGAAGGCGCAAGCGCGTATCGTCCGCTGTTTGGCGAAGGAACACTTACTGAGAAGATCAAACCTACTGCTTACGAACGCCTGTGGTTGATTCCCAGCGAAGTGGATTTGTGCGGCGCAGATGTCGAGCTGGCGCGTTCCGAGAATCATCTCATGCGTCTGAAGATGGCGTTGCAACCCGTGCGCGATTCCGGGGACTACGATTTGATTCTCGTGGATTGTCCGCCGTCGCTGGGGATTCTCACGCTGAACGCCTTTGCCGCTACCGATGGAGTTCTCGTGCCGCTGCAATGCGAGTATTACGCGCTCGAAGGCATCTCCATGATGAGTCGCGTGCTGGGGCAGCTCCGTGAAGCCGGGGTGAATCCGCATCTGGACATCTTTGGCGTGGTGATGACGATGTTCGATGCCCGCACCAAACTTTCCAACGAAGTCGTGAGCGAAGTCCGCAGCCAGTTGGCCGAGCGCGTGTTTGAAACCGTCATCCCGCGCAGCACGAAACTCGCGGAAGCACCGAGCTTCGGCAAACCGATCATGCACTACGACAAATACAGCGCCGGCTCGGCGGCGTACGAAGTCCTAGCGGATGAAGTGATGAAGCGGTTGTTTGTTTAAGAGGAGCGTGGTTCAACCCTGCCGCATAAAAGGGCTGAAAGCCCGGCGATATGACAGCCTGGGGGGTGAAGCCCTAGGAATTGTGTCCCCAAACAAACCAAGCCCTGTCAGGGCGACAGAAGTTTCAACTGCGAACCACGCGAACGGGGTTTAACGCAAAGACGCAAGGACGCAGGAAACAATTCTTCCTCTCCGCCGCGAACTTCCTTCTCCGCATCCGATGGGGAGAAGGTGGTCGCAGGCCGGATGAGGTGAACAGATGATCTTCGCTGATTCACTCTGATCCAAAAGGGCTGCAAACCCGGAATGTAACAGCCGAGGTGAAGGGGATTCAGGCCAGCCCGCGAGTAAGACGGATGGCTATTTGCTCCAGAGGGCTAGGATGGGCGGCAACTCATCGTGGCTCTTGAGCGGCAGCCGAATCTTTTCAATGGGGGGGGTGATTTGCAAATCAGGCTGGGACTGGAAGTGATGGCGCATGGTGGTGAATGGCGGCGAATGTTGCAGGTTCAGACACCGAAACTTCTGATTACTCAATCACCACCAAACACAATGGCAATAAGAGTGTCCCGCGCTTCTATTCAAACACTAATGAGTTTTGAGAGCTTTGTTCCGAGGATGCTTTCAGACGTTCGCTTGGTGCGGTTAGTTGGCGTTGAGTGCGGCGGGGGTTGAATTCGGCATCGGGCGGAGAACACTAAATCGGCTGGCGTGGGCGTATCTACTAACTGACTGCCTGCTACTGTACCGTCAACTGACTCTTTCAACTGACTGTCCTTTCACTGACTCCATCAACTAACACTCACGCCCACGTCAGCCAATGCAGCATAGCACACGATTATGAATTGTCTAAATGGAGTTGTGGCGACGCGGGGGAGATTGAGATTCCAATGCGCCTTTCGCTCCCACTTGCTGTGCGCAAAGGTTGCCCTCAGTTAAAATGCAGGCCGAGTGCTGGTTCTGTGCGGGATGATGAAGATAAGCCAGTCACAGACCGGTAATCCCCCTGCGTCATGGCAGTTGCAGCCGGTAAAACAACTGCGGGGTGAGCAGGTTGATGGCGTTAGTGAAGTTAAAATTGCCTGAAAGGTCGAATTGATTTGTGACGAGGCGCCACCAGTTGGTCATCGGCAGCGCGACGTGCGTCGAAGTCAACACGTAGTAACTGATGCTCGGTGTGCCGTTGCCGCCGGACATCACGAGATTGTTGCCAGCGGCGAACACGCCCCAAATACTGGTGGAATCGTCGGCTCGGTGCTGAAGACAGCGATTGTGTCGGACGCGGCCAGTTGATTCGTCCAAGCTAGATTCGCGCCGAGCGGCGGCAGGATGATCGTGCTGAACGAACCGGAGCGAGTGGCGGCGTCAATCAGTTTGAAACTGTCTCCTGCCGCGAGCGTGCCGGAAAGGTTGGTGACGATAAGCGTGCCGCCGTATGAAACATTGCCAAGCACACGGCCGACGTCGTTTGTGCCTTGGGTTTTGTTCAACTCAAAGCGGTTGGTGCTTTCGGCGGCGAGAATGAGCGTGTTGTTAAATGTGAGTTTGCCGATGGCGTTCGTTCCGGGGGCGAGTATCGCGCTGCTGTCGAGGGTCGTCGCGCCGCTGATGATGCCCGCTCCGCCGAGTGTGGCGCCGCTGCGAACGACCACCGTGCCGGAGCCGGTTCCGCTTCCCGTAGTATTTTGAACGAATAATGTGCCCTTGCTGACAATGGTGCCGGCGGTGAAGGTGCTGTCGGCGGTCAGAGTCAGTTTGCCTGTGCCGACTTTGTGCAGCACCACCGTGCTGACAATTGCTGCATTGCTGCTGCTGACGCCGTTGAAGATCGAATCCACATTCGCGCCGCCAATCTGGTAGGTGGTGTTACCCGTGCCTGAGGCTGATTGCGGGCCGGAGAGCGTTCCGTTACCGGAAATTTTTCCGAGACGCACGGTGTTGCCAGCATTGCGCGGTTGCAAGGTGCCGTTGACGGCGAAGGTGGGATTGAGCGAGCCGAAGGTGTTGCCGCTACTGTCGGGTGAAAAGCGAATTATGCCGCCCGGCAGAATGTTGATCGTGCCGGTGTTTGTTTTGTTCAACGCCATCGAACCGTCGAGCGAACCGCTGCCGCTTAACGCTAAACTTTTCGTCGCATTGATCGTGACCGATGCGGGCGTGAGCGAGCCGCTGAGATTCACGGCGGGATTCGTCGAGCCGGTGTCATCGAACGTGACGGGTTCGCCCGCGTGGAATTAATAGAGCAGGGAGATGCCGTCGTGCCAGTTGTAAGTGCCGAGAGCGTTCCAGGTGTTCGCGAGATCGTCACCGTGCCAGATGGGAGTGTAACTTTGCGCAGACGGTGTGAAGAACAGATTCATCGTGCGTGTGACAGGGCCGCCGTCGGTGTCGTTGACGGTGAATGAGAAACTCGCGTTGCTGTTCAGGCCGGGTGTAGGAGTGAAGATGGCCATGTAACCGTACGTGAGCGAGACCGTGCCGTTGGTGGGATTGCTCACCGACCAGAATGGCGAATGATTCACCACGACCCAGCCGCGCGTGAATTGGCGGAGATCAACAACAACGTTCGTGTTCATCAACGCGATGCCGTGCGGCTCGGCGAGCCAGTTGAGATAATCTTCGAGACGCGTGTAACCGCTGCCGCTCGGGCTTGCGGCGTTGTTGTCAGCCACGGCGGGATTTGAGCCTGTGCCGCTCTCCCAGAAGTTCGGCATCCCGTCCTGATCGGTGTCAGTGTAAGGCGTGCCGTTGCGGACAACGCCGGTGCCGCTCATCGGCGCGATGAGTTCGGAAGTGATCGTGCCGCCAAGCAATCCCCACGAGGTGAGTTGCGTCATCATCAATTCATCCACGCTGTCGCGCCGGAATGACGAGCCGACGTCGCTGATGGCGAGCTTGAGTGCGGTGAGCGGAGTGTAGGCGGAGTTGGTCGTGATGGGATAGCCGTAGGGTGCGGTTTGCGCATCGTGTGAACCGTAAGAGCCGACAGAGAGGTCTGCACCATCGCAGAATGCCGTTGCGATTGCTGTCATGCCATTTGTTTGCGCGGAAGATGTGGAAGTCCGTGTTGCCGCCGCCAATGACTGTGCTGCCGCTGGCCGGGCCGCGCACAAAGTAGTTGTTGAAGACGTTCACGAAGGATTCACCCGCCGAATCGCCGCCCATGTTGTAGCCGATGGTCTCCCAGTTACAGACGACGTTGTTGACGAATTCGCTGACTCCTTTGACCTTCGGATTGCGCGTGTCGTTATCAATGTAGAGGGAGCGCAGGATGCTCACGCCGCCATCGGTCTGGATGAGGCCGCCTGCGGAGTGACCTTGCAAACCCTGCGAGATGATCGCGGACTGGATGGTGATGTTGGTGATGCTGCCGCTGATGGAAAAAGTTTCATCACGGCCCCACGAGGAGGTGATGTGATCGAAGATCATGTCGTGACCGTTGGCGATGCCCATCGCGTCTGTGCCGCTTGTACCGGTAATGCCCTGCCGCACGCGGATGAAGCGGGCGATATTGTTGTGCAAGCCG
>CAMCWI010000147.1 GCA_945882065.1 Akkermansia muciniphila | reverse complement strand
GGCGCGAAAGATGGCGCGCAGAACTTGCCTGAGCGCGACGAGCGCGTTCCGCTCGAAACGTTCAAGCGTGAACCCAATGGCATGATGTTCATCGGCACTGACGGCGTGATTTTTGCCGACTGTTATTGCATGCGCCCGGAAGTTTTCCCCGACCCTAAGGACGATGAGGTCCGCGATGCGATGGCGAGCGGCAAATTGAAGAAGACCGAGCGGCGCAGCCCACACCCCGGAAATCCACAGCTCGAATGGGCTAGCTGCATCGTGAACGGCGGCACGCCCGGCTCGAACTTCGATTACTCCGCGCCACTCAGCGAGTTCGTGCTGTTGGGCAACCTTGCCATCCGCTCGGGACAAATGATTGAATGGGATGCGAAGCAACAAAAAGTCTCCAACGTTCTGGAGGCAAACCGCTTCATCAAACGGCCTGCGTACCGTCCGGGTTGGATATGAAACCTAGAACAATGAAAACCTTTCCTAACATATTTAGCAGAGTCGTTTTGCTCGCGACATTCAGCGTCATTTGTTTCACGCCCAAAGCCTTCTCAGCGAGCCGCCCCAACATTATCTTCATTCTCGCCGATGACCTGGGCTACATGGACATCGGCGCGAACAATCCGAAGACGTTTTACGAGACTCCGAACATTGACGGCATAGCGAAGAGCGGGATGCGATTCACGCAGGGTTACTCGGCGTGTTCCGTATGTTCGCCAACGCGCGCCAGCATCATGACCGGCAAGTATCCACCACGCGTCCGAGTCACGAATTTCATCGGTGGCAAACGCACTGGTAAGATGTTGCCAGCACCTTTTGAAGATCATCTCGCGCTGGAGGAATTCACCATTGCAGAAAGTTTGCGCGCCGGTGGCTATACGAATTTCTTCGCGGGCAAATGGCATCTTGGCAAAGAAAAGTTTATTCCCAGCGCGCAAGGTTTCGACGTGGGACTTCAGGACAACGCTCCATTCGGTTATCCGGAGGGAAATGTCCCACCTCCCTCCGACAAGGAAGCCGATGGCAAAACTTCTGACTACATCGCAAACCTCGCCGTGAAGTTCATCGAGGCGAATCGCGACAAACCATTCTTCGCTTACCTGCCCTTCCAAGCACCGCACATTCCGATAAAAGCTCGCGCCGATCTCATCGAGAAATACAAACGCAAAGCCGAGGCCGCGACTCCCGACGTATGGGGCAATGAAGGCGCAAACAAAGTGCGCCTCATCCAAAACCAGGCCAACTATGCTGCAATGCTTGAGCAGTTTGACACTGCAATCGGTCGCGTCATCGCCGCGCTGAAAGCAAATGACATCGCTCAAAAAACCATCGTCGTTTTCATGTCGGACAACGGAGGGCTTTCGACGGCTGAAGGTCATCCGACTTCGAATCTGCCCTTACGTGCCGGAAAAGGTTGGCCTTACGAAGCCGGTGTGCGCGTGCCGTTCATCATCTCGGCGCCGGGAATCACCAAACCTGGCAGCGTTTGTGAAACGCCGGTCATCAGCACCGACTATTATCCAACGCTGCTGCAACTCGCCGGCCTTCCCTTGCTGCCAGAGCAACACAAAGACGGCATGAGTCTCGTGACGTTGCTCAAGGGCGGTGAACTGCCTCAACGCCCTCTGTTCTGGCATTACCCACATTACGCCAACCAAGGCGGCGGACCTTGCGGCGCGGTTCGCGATGGAGATTGGAAACTCGTCGAATGGTATGAGGACGGCCGCTTGGAACTTTTCAACATTCGCGACGACATGGCCGAAACAAAGAATCTCGCCGACCAGAATCCTGATAAAGTTAAGAAGCTGCACGCGCAGCTTATTGCCTGGCGCAAGGAAGTTAATGCCGTGATGCCGACCCCATACAACCAAGCCGTTGGAGAAAAATCTGGCAACGCAAAAAAGGCCAAGCCGCCAACTCCCGGCCAGAAAAAACCTTGAGCCTCTTGGCTAAATTTCGTTCTCGCTGCTCAGCAATCAAGACGCTCGGACTAGTCAGCGTTTTGGCCGCGTCTGTTGCGTCAGCGCAACGCCCCAACATCGTCTTCATCATTTCCGACGACCAGGCTTGGACGGATTATGGATTCATGGGGCACAAGCAGATCGAGACGCCGCACTTGGACCGGCTCGCGAGCCAAAGCGCGGTGTTCACTCGCGGCTATGTTCCGACGGCACTTTGTCGTCCGGCCTTGGCTACTTTCGCCACCGGGCTTTATGCGCATCAACATAAGACCAGGGGAAACGATCCACTCTTGGAGGCCGACAAGGACGGCAAGCGCGCTCCTGATTCTGACTCCTACAAATCCCTTCGGGAAAAACTGATCACAAACTTCGACAAAGTTCCTTCGATCGCGAAGCTGCTGGGTCACGAGGGCTATTTGACCTTCCAATCCGGCAAGTGGTGGGAAGGCAGCTTCCAACGAGGCGGGTTCGCCGAAGGCATGACGCGTGGCTTTCCGAATCCGGGAGGACGACACGGGGATGCCGGTCTTAAAATCGGACGCGAAGGCATGACGCCCGTTTTCGATTTCATTGACCGCGCCGTTGCTCAAAAGAAGCCATTCTTCCTCTGGTATGCGCCGATGATGCCGCACGACCCGCACACGCCGCCGGATCGGCTTTTCAAAAAATACAAAGCCAAGGGCGTTGAATCTGATTTCGTTGCGCGCTATTACGCCATGGTGGAGTGGTTCGATGAAACGTGTGGACAATTACTCGACAAACTCGATGCCAACGGGCTCGCCACCAACACACTCGTCGTTTACATCGGCGACAACGGGTGGATTCAAAAAACGGACTCAAAGGGATTCGCCCCACGGTCGAAACAATCCGCCAACGAAGGTGGCACGCGCCAACCCACAATGTTTTGTTGGCCCGGCGTCATCCAGCCTAGCAAACGCGGCGAACAACTTTGTTCCAGCGTGGACATTTTTCCCACCACGCTTGCTGCCTCCGGCGTGGCGATTCCGACGAATCTCCCCGGCTATAATCTCTTGTCCATTCTGAAATCCGGCAAACCGACACCGCGCGACATCGTCTTTGGCGAGACCTTCGAGCACGACGTCGCAAAGATGGACGAGGCAGAATACAATCTGCTTTACCGCTGGGCCATCGAAGGCAGGTGGAAACTATTGCTGACTTACGACGGCAGCGTCGGCCGCAACGCCCAATATCACCCGCGCGCCGAGAAGCGCCCGCAACTGTTCGATCTCCTTGCTGATCCACACGAAGACAATAATCTCGCCGCCAAAAATCCAAAAATCGTTGTCCGGCTCACCACCAAGATTCAAGAATGGTGGCCTGTAACCCAACGGCAAGTGCTGACGAATTGGACCGATGCTCACGGCGAATGGCACTGAAACCCACCCCATCACTCAACCATGAAAAAAACATTGTTCCTCTTATTGGCGCTCTGCGCGCTAAGCACCTCCAATGCTGCAACGCGTCCCAACGTCATCCTGATAATGGCCGATGATTTGGGCTATGAAACCATCGGCGCAAACGGTGGCACGTCCTACAAAACGCCGGTGCTCGACAAGTTGGCTGCAGGCGGCGTGCGCTTTGACAAGTGTTTTGTCCAACCGCTCTGCACCCCGACGCGCGTGCAGATAATGACCGGCATCTATAATGTCAGGAACTACATCGCCTTCGGCAACATGGACCGCACGGCGACCACGTTTGGGAATCTGTTTCAACAGGGGGGTTACGCCACGTGCATGGTCGGCAAATGGCAGTTGGGTAAAGAACTAGAGTTGCCGAAAAAATTCGGCTTCGACGAGTATTGCCTCTGGCAACACATGCGTCGTCCCGATCGTTACAAGAATCCCGGCCTCGAAATCAACGGCATCACAAAGAACTGGAAGGACGGCGAGTTCGGCCCGGACATCGTCCACGATTACGTACTCGACTTCGTCAAGCGCAAGAAGGACAAGCCATTTTTTATCTACTACCCAATGATGCTCCCGCATTCGCCATACGATCCTACTCCCGATAGTCCCGACTATAACAACAGGTCCAAAGATAGACCCAAAGGCGCAAACGGCGAAAACCCTCACTTCGCCGACATGGTGACCTACATAGACAAACAGATAGGAACACTTCTCTCACGACTTGACGAACTCGGCCTTCGTGAAAACACGCTCGTCATTTTTATTGGGGACAATGGCACGGGACGCGGGACGATTTCGCGACTGGGCGACCGCAATGTCATCGGCGGCAAAGGCAGCACCACGGACGCCGGGATGCATGTCCCGCTCATCGCCAGTTGGCCGGCGAAAATGCGCGGTGGCAAAGTCAGCCCTGACCTCGTGGACAGCACGGATTTTCTCCCCACCATCTGTGACGCCGCTGGCATCCAAGTTCCCGCGAGTCTGAAAATAGATGGCCGGAGTTTTCTGCCGCAGATTCGCGGCGAGAAAGGCAATCCTCGTGATTGGATTTACACCTGGTATTCCAGCGCAGGAACGACGAAGAACCTGCGCGAGTGCGCTTTCAATTCCCGTTTCAAGCTCTACACCACCGGCGAGTTCTTCGACCTGACCAACGACCTCGGCGAAAAGAAACCGTTGACCGTAGCCTCGCTCGACGGCGATGCCGCCAAAGCCGCAAAGCTGCTTCAGGCCGCTCTCGACAAATACAAAGATGCCCGCCCCGCCGAATTGAAAAAGCAGCGGGACGCAAAAGGCACGAGGGGAAAGAGCGCGGAAGAGGAATGATGTCATTTCTTTACCCAAACCCCGCGTTCGAAAAATCGCATGAACCGCGGTGCGACCAGAGAGCAATTTCCTATCAGGACCAGTTAGTAATTGAAAGCAGGTCAGCCCGACCTCATGGTTACCTCGTCCGAGCCCACGCAAACCGAAAGTCAAACAATAGCAAAGCTCCTGAAACCATGGGCACCGTAACCCACAGGGCTTTTGTTCTATAATCCATCGCGCTCACCGCGATCACTGCGTTGCTCACATTAAATCTGGAACGAAGCAGCAGCAAAGCATGAACAACCGCCCTCTCAAATCCTGGTTACAGAGATGCGTTGCTGAATCACCGGTTTCAAAGGCTCACGGTATTGGCTTGTTCGTCAAAATTGCCCGAGGAATTACGGCTCTTGTTTGTCTGTTTGGAGCGGTTGGCTTGGCCGAGCCGTCATCCGATTCACTCAAAAAGACCGCTCCCTCACTCTTCGCCACCTACTGCTTCGATTGCCATGACACGGATGAGAAAAAGGGCGATTTGGATTTGAGCGCGGCGCTCCAGAACAAGGGCTTCGATGGCAATTGGGCCTTTGAGAATCTGATCACCGGCAAGATGCCGCCGTCTAACAAGAAACAACCGACTGCCGCCGAGAAGTCCGTCATGCTGGATTGGTTAGCGGCACGGCAACCAGCGATGCCAACTCACGATTTCCGCCGCATCAGTCGACATGAGTTCGTCACGACCGTCAACGACCTGCTCACAACCGACATTGATTTGACTGCACTGATTCCTGAAGACCGCGGCACCTATGACTTCGATACGGACCGGCGCATCCAATTGACCAGCGAGCAACTTTCCGCAGCTTTCACCGTCGCCGACGAAATGCTCGATTTCGCTTTCCCCACCGATCATTTCGAGCCGGAACAAGTATGGAAGACCCATGCCGTCAAGGAGAGTCACGAAACGTATCGCATCTATGCCCGCAAACATGAGGAAGGCATGCTATTCTCTTGGACGCGCTCCAACAACGGCAGTTTCTATTCATTTTTTTACGATAACTTTGAGCCGCCGGTGAATGGTTGGTATGAGCTGACCTTCGACGCGGCCAAAATGGGAGATTTTTTGGGAGATATCAGCATCATGGTTTTTGCTGGCAAATACTTTATTGCCGACGACCGTCCTCAGCCACAACGCCTCGTGGACGTCATCTCGCTCGGCGATAAAACGATAAAAGCGCATACGATCAAAGTCTTCTTGAATCCTGGCGAAAACGTGTCGGTTCACTGCTACTCTCCGCACACGTGGCGGCAGTCGGAAGGCAATCAAGGGGCGTATATCAAACAGCTAACGGTCCGCGGCCCCGTGCACGACCAATGGCCACCGAAATCTTACCAAACCAATTTCCCGAGACTGCCAACGACGCCTCCGGAACGATCCACCTCCACCGGCGCGGCTGCCATCACCGTTTCCGGCGGGGAGGCCGATTTGCGGGCGGTGATCAAACGCTTTGCGGAACGGGCCTTCGTCTCCACCCTCAGCGATGCCGAACTGTCTCCCTTTCTGCGGGTGGGCCTAGATCAATTGAAGGCGCACAGAAATTTCGTCACCGCAGCCAAAGTCGGCATGAAGGCCGTGATCAGTTCACCTCGTTTCTATCTGACACCTAGCGCGGCCGCCAACCAATCCCAAACGCGCGCAGCATCGCTGTCGCGGACATTGTGGTTGTCGGTGCCGGATTCCCGCCTAGCCGAATTGGCCGCAACCGACAAACTCAGCGGCCCGGTGCTGCGACAGGAAATTGAACGCATGCTGGCGGACCCAAAGAGTAGCCGCATGATCCGCTCCTTCTGCGGGCAATGGCTGAATTTGCGTTCGGTCAACAAAGTCTCGCCCTCCCTCAAGTTGTATCCACTGTTCGACGAACTGCTCAATCACTACTTGCCGCTGGAAACTGAGGCCTATGTCGCCAACTTGATAGTATCGGATCTGCCGATCACCTATCTGATCGACTCCGATTTCACCTTTCTCAATCAACGATTGGCCGAGCATTATGGCATCGAGGGCATCATCGGGCAGCATCTGCGGAAAGTCTATCTGCCAGCGAATTCACCGCGAGGCGGCCTGATGACCATGGCCAGCATTCTGAAGGTCACCGCCGACGGATTTCAAACATCCCCAATTCTCCGAGGAGCCTGGGTCTCCAAGAACATCATCGGCACGGCACTTTCGCCGCCACCCCCCAATGTCGGGACCATTGAAACGGATCACGCGGCAGCCAAAACCCTCAAGGAACGGATTGAGGAACACAAAAAGAACAAATCTTGCTATGCCTGCCACAAGAGCATCGATCCCTACGGGTTTGCTCTGGAAAACTTTGATGCGGCCGGACAGTGGCGCACCCGCTACGCTACGGAACAGCCACACGCGGGAACTTTCTATTACACGCCGGTCGGCAATTTCAAACTCGCCGGCAACGTGGATGCGTCCGCCGAGATCAACAACGCCGTGTTCAAGGATGTCATCGGCCTCAAGAAGTTCCTTGCGTCCGACCATAAAAGAATCGCCTATAATTTGGCCAAGAAGTTTTTTGAGTATAACGCAGGTCACAAGCCCGACTTGCAACAACGGCTGGATCTTTGGGCCATGATCCCCGAAAAAGCCGAAGACTGCCGACTCCGCGCGCTGCTGATTAATGTTCTGATCTATGCAATGGGTGGCCAATAACCTAACAATTGAACATGAACTCTGATCGATCCCAAGGCAACGCCAACAAAGGAGCGGAAGCCCTGTTCACCCGAAGAGACTTCCTCAAAATTGGCGCAGCGATGCCACTTGCGCTCCATTCCTTGAGCCTTCAGGCGGCGGAAGGGCGGAAAGCCCCCCCGAAGCGGGTGATGTTCATCTGCAACTCACTAGGTTTTCATGAGCCCTATTTCTTTCCGAAATCGCGGGGTGATCTGGCCACCAGCGCCTATCTGCAAGACTTGAAAGTAAAGAACAAGGCGACGGTCTTCCAGAATCTTTACCACCCGGGCATGGAAACCAGCAACCATGATTCCGAGAAGTCGTTTTTGACCGGAGCAGCCCGCCCGGAATCACCCGTTTTTGTAAACAGCATCTCCCTAGATCAGATCCTAGCGCAAAAGATTGGCGGTGAAACGCGCTTTCCCTTCCTCGCACTAAGCATCTACGATCGCGGCTGGGGTTGCTCGTGGAATTCTCGCGGGATCGCAATCCCTCCGATGCACGACGAGACCCGGATTTTCAACATGCTCTTTGGCAAGGAGGATCTGGAGGCCAAAAAGAAACAGATAACCAACGACATGAGCGTGATCGCCTGTCTTTATCGCGATCTCGAAGTGCTCAAGGCCCGAAAGACCAACCTCGCCCAATTGGATTCCTTCCGAAATGTGATTCGAGAGTTGGAAGCGAAAATCAAACATGAGGAATTTTGGCTTAACGCGAACAAACCTGCCGTCCCCAACACCCTCAGTGACGACAAGGAATTCGAATTTTCCACCAAGATCAAAAATCTCCTAGAGCTGGCGAAACTCGCCTTGCGGACGGATTCGACCCGGGTGATCACTTTCTCCATGGACTGGATCTACGGTGCTATCAAAGTGCCCGGGGCCACCGGTGGTTGGCACACCCTGTCGCACCATGGCGGCCAGCCGGATGTGCTCGAGCAATTGAGCCGCGTGGAACGCAACATCATCAACCATCTGAATCAATTCCTCTACGACCTCGATCAGATTGACGAAGGCAACGGCACCCTGCTGGACAACACCACCGTCGTCATCGGTAGCAATTTTGGCGATGCCTCAAACCACACTTGCAACAACTTGCCCACCATCGTCGCTGGCGGCGGCTATCGCCACCAAAACCAGACAGTCCTCGAAAAGCCTACGCCTCTTTGCAACCTCTACCTGGAGCTGCTGCACAAGTTCAACATCGATGCTGGCCAATTCGGTAACGGAAAACAGGATCTGGAGCTACTTAAGGGCTGAAAAGGGACATCAATGCACCAGAACCCCATCACCCGCAGAGCGTTTGTTCTATCATCCATCGCGCTCGCGGCCTAGCCGCCGAGACCGGCAGCGCGTGGCATTGCAACCGCGTGATAGATTACCTAGCGCAACGCGAGTCGGCATAGGACACGAAGGGAAATAGCGCGGAAGAGGAGTGAACCGAAGCATACCTCCTTTGAGGTATTGACCCGACATTGCAGCCAAGTAGAGTCGTCCCAATGAAATCCCCCGCTCTCACCGCGGCGATTGCTTGCACCCTGTCCGCCACGTTAGCGTTGTTCATTCCAAGCAGCCCGGCTCAAGATGCCACCGCTGCTCAAACGTCTTCCAAAGTTGATCCCACACCCTACACGGTTCAGGAACGTGCTCTGAACCACCGCATCATGTCCCGCGTGATCCAGACCACCGATGCCGCTGGCAAAACGATCACCAAGACCAATTCCTACACGGAACTCGCCACCGGCCTCCACTACTTGCAGGACGGCAAACTGTTGGAAAGCAAAGCGGAGATCACCCTTCTTCCCCAAGGCGGTGCTTCCGCCACGCAAGGTCAACACAAGGCCTATTTCCCGGCAAACCTTAACGGCGGCGTCATTGATCTGGTGATGCCCGATGGCCGGGAATTGAAATCCCAGGTTCGCGGTCTGGGTTATTACGACAAAGCCA
>CAMCWI010000146.1 GCA_945882065.1 Akkermansia muciniphila | reverse complement strand
TTCGTCTCCATTGAGCATTTTGACATCTGGCACGCAGCGTATGGATTCAGCACGCGCGGTTCAAAGACCAGATGTCACGCTCCAGTCAGTGCAAAATGCGGTGAGAGATTACCAAGCAGCGTGAGGACGCATCCACCCACTGAGGCAGGCTATGGAAGGAATGCGAACGAACGTTAAACATCACGAACCATGAGCTTTTCAGAACTACCAAATCCAAATCTCAAGTCTTCCACGACGCCCGTGTTCAAAACCATTGACGGCAACGAGGCTGCCGCCTATGTCGCTTACCGTCTCAATGAGACGATGGCCATCTATCCCATCACGCCGTCGTCGCCCATCGCCGAGTGGTGCGACCAATGGGCATCCGAGGGGAAAAAGAATTTGTGGGGCTCGACGCCCGCCATTGTCGAGATGCAGAGTGAAGGCGGCGCAGTCGGCGCGGTGCATGGGATGTTACAGACCGGCAGCATCAGCACCACGTTCACGGCGTCGCAGGGTCTGCTGTTGATGATCCCGAACATGTTTAAGATTGCAGGCGAACTGCTGCCCACAGTTTTTCACGTCACGGCGCGCGCGGTCGCGACCCACGCTCTCTCCATCTTCGGTGATCACAGCGACATCATGGCCTGCCGCTCGACGGGTTGGGGAATGCTCGGTGCGGCTTCGGTGCAGGAGACGATGGACTTCGCGCTCATCTCGCAGGCGGCTTCGCTGCGGTCGCGGTTGCCGTTTGTGCATTTCTTCGATGGGTTTCGCACTTCGCATGAGGTTTCAAAGATTGAACTGTTAGAAGAAAAAGTTTTGCGGGCGCTAGTTGATGAAAAACTCATTGGCGGACATCGCGCGCGGGCGATGACGCCGGAGAAACCCGTGCTGCGTGGCACAGCGCAGAATCCCGACGCATTCTTCCAGGGTCGTGAGGCAGCGAATCTCTTCTACGCCGCGTGCCCGGATGTGGTGCAGCAGGTGATGGACGAATTTGCAGCGCAGACCGGGCGCTGTTACAACCTGTTCGACTACGTCGGTGCACCGGACGCGGAGAACGTCCTCGTGCTGATGGGGTCGGGTTGCGAGGCTGTGCATGAGGCGGTCGAATATCTCAACGCGCGAGGCGCGAAGCTGGGATTGCTCAAGGTGCGGCTGTATCGGCCGTTTGATGGCAAACGCTTCGTCGCGTCGCTGCCCGCTTCGGTGCGGCGTCTCGCTGTGCTCGATCGCACGAAAGAGCCGGGAGCGACGGGCGAACCGCTATATCAGGATTGCGTTACGGCCATCATGGAACAGATGTCAGGCGGCAACACTTGCCTGAAACTGTTGCCGAAGATTATTACCGGACGCTATGGATTGTCTTCGAAGGAGTTCACGCCTGCGATGGTGAAGGCTGTTTTCGACAACCTCGCCGCCGACACGCAGAAGAATCATTTCACAGTTGGGATCAACGATGATGTCTCGCACTCCAGCCTGCCGTTCGACGGGGAGTTTTCCACCGAGCCAAAGGAGGTCATCCGTGCGCTGTTCTACGGCCTCGGTGCGGACGGAACGGTCGGAGCGAACAAAAATTCAATCAAAATCATCGGCGAGGAGACGCCGAACTACGCGCAGGGTTACTTCGTTTATGACTCGAAGAAATCCGGCTCGATGACGGTGTCACATTTGCGTTTCGGGCCGCAACCGATCCGTTCGACGTATCTCATCACCAGCGCGAACTTCGTCGCTTGTCATCAACCTGCCTTCCTTGAGCGCTACGAAATGCTGCGCAGCCTTGTGCCGGGCGGGACATTCCTGCTGAATACGCCGTTCTTGATGGACGAAATATGGGCGAAGCTGCCGACGCCCGTGCAGGAAACCTTGCTCGCGAAAAAGGCCAAGCTGTTCGTCATCGACGCCACAAGCGTCGCGCGCACCAGCGGAATGGGTGGGCGCATCAACACCATCATGCAGGTCTGTTTCTTCGCGTTGTCCGGTGTGCTGCCGCGTGAGGAAGCCATCAAGGCCATCAAGGATTCCATCAAGAAAACCTACGGCAAGAAAGGCGAAGAAATTGTGGCGATGAACCTGAAGGCCGTTGATAACACGCTGGAACATCTGCATGAAGTCGCCATTGATAAATGCAAGGTCAACGGCACGGGCGCGCTGCTGCCGCCTATCACGGCAGACGCGCCGGATTTCGTGCGGAGTGTGCTCGGCAAGCTCGCCGCAGGTTTCGGCGACGAACTGCCGGTGAGCGCGTTCCCTAACGACGGCACATTCCCGACCGGCACTGCGCAATACGAAAAGCGGAACCTCGCGCTGGAGATACCTGTTTGGGATGAGAAGGTTTGCATCCAATGCCTCAAGTGCGTGGCCATCTGTCCGCACGCGACCATCCGCGCGAAAGTTTTTGACGAACCGGCTTTGGTGGTCGCGCCAGCGACCTTCAAGAGCACGGACGCGCGCGTCCCTGAGTTCAAGGGAATGAAGTTCTCGCTGCAAGTCGCGGCGGAAGATTGCACCGGCTGCGCACTCTGCGTGGACGTATGTCCGGCCAAGAACAAGACCGAGACGAGGCTCAAGGCCATCAACATGCGTCCGCAAGCGCCGTTACATCTGGCGGAACGCGACAACTGGAATTTCTTCCTCACGCTGCCGGAACTGGATCGTCGCAAGATAAAGCTCACCACGCTGCGCCAGCAGCAGATGATGCAGCCGCTGTTCGAGTTCAGCGGCGCGTGCGCGGGTTGCGGCGAGACACCTTACATCAAGATGCTCACGCAGTTGTTCGGCGACAGGCTGTTCATCGCGAACGCCACGGGCTGTTCTTCCATCTACGGCGGCAACTTGCCGACGACGCCTTACACGAAGAACAAGTGCGGTCGCGGCCCGACGTGGTGTAACTCGCTCTTCGAGGACAACGCGGAGTTCGGCCTCGGTTTCCGCGTCTCCATTGACAAGCAACGTGAACTGGCCGGCGAGCTGTTGCGCAATCTAGCCGGTGTCGTGGGCGTGGAACTGGTAGAGGAAATCCTGACGGCGGAGCAGGACGATGAGGCGGGAATTTACGAGCAGCGCGAACGCGTGGTGCTGTTGAAATTTAATTTGCAGAAGCTGAACACGCCTGACGCGGTGGCGTTGCTGAGCGTGGCCGACCAACTCGTGAAGAAGAGCGTTTGGATTCTTGGCGGGGACGGCTGGGCTTACGACATCGGCTACGGCGGTCTGGATCATGTGCTCGCGAGCGGGCGCAATGTAAAAGTGCTCGTGATGGACACGGAAGTCTATTCCAACACTGGCGGGCAGATGAGCAAAGCCACGCCGCGCGGCGCAATCGCAAAGTTCGCGGCGGGCGGAAAACCGGCGGGCAAGAAAGACCTCGGCCTTATCGCAATGAGCTATGGAAACATTTACGTCGCGAGCGTGGCGATGGGCGCGAAGGACGAGCAGACGTTGAAGGCGTTCGTTGAGGCCGAGTCGTATCCCGGCCCAGCGCTCATCATCGCCTATAGCCATTGCATCGCGCACGGCATCGCGCTGGATCAAGGCGTCGGCGCGCGGCAGCAGAAGCTCGCGGTCGAATCCGGCCAGTGGCTGCTGTATCGCTACGACCCTCGGCGCGTCGAGCGCGGTGAGAATCCGCTGCAACTGGATTGTGGCGCGGCGAAGGGGAAGGTTGCGGATTATCTGATGTCGGAAAACCGTTTCAAGATGCTGACCAAGAGCAAGCCGGAGGAGGCGAAGCAGTTGTTCGCGCACGCGCAGGCGGACGCCGACCGGCGCTGGAAGTTTTACCAGTTCATGCACACGCGGGATTTGAAGACGAGTTACGACAGGTCTGTAGCTGTGAAGCTACCGACCGCCGCAACGGAACAACCTTGACCCCTAAAGAATGGATCACGTTATGGACCTGAGCACGACCTATCTGGGATTGAAACTACGCACGCCGCTTGTAGTCGGGGCGTCGCCGTTATCGGAGGAACTTGACGATATCAAGCGTATGGAGGAAGCGGGCGCGTCGGCGGTGGTGCTGTATTCGCTGTTCGAGGAACAGTTGCGCCGCGAGCGGTTCGAACTGAATCAAAGCCTGGAGCAGGGGACGTTCAGTTCGCCGGAGGCGCTGACGTTCTTTCCTGAGCCGGATGAATTCAAACTTGGTCCGGAAGAATATCTCAAGCACATCACTGCGGCCAAGGCGGCGGTGAAAATTCCAGTCATCGCCAGCCTCAACGGCTCGACGTCTGGCGGTTGGACCGGTTATGCGCGGCAGATGCAGCAAGCAGGCGCGGACGCACTGGAGTTGAATATCTACCATATCCCTACGGAGCTAGATGTTTCTGGCGAGGAAGTTGAGCGGGAATATCTGGAAATCGCTCGAGCGGTGAAGGCAAGCGTGACGATTCCTGTGGCGGTGAAATTGAGTCCGTTCTTCAGCAGTTTTGCGAACATGGCCATGCAGTTGGACGGAGCGGGCGTGAACGGATTAGTGCTGTTCAACCGCTTTTACCAGCCGGACATCGAACTGGAGACGCTGGAGGTGAAACCGAATCTGCTGTTGAGCACACCGATGGCGATGCGGTTGCCATTGCGGTGGATCGCCATCCTTTACGACCGATTGTCGGCGAGCTTAGCGGCGACGAGCGGCATCCACCGTGCGACGGATGCGTTGAAGATGCTAGTTGCGGGCGCGGATGTGACGATGCTGTGTTCGGTGTTGATCCGGCACGGCATCAAGCACATTTCCACCATCGAGCGAGAAATGGTGGCATGGATGGAGGAGCACGAATATGAGTCAGTGGAACAGCTCAAGGGCAGCATGAGCCAGAAGCATTGCCCGAACCCAGCGGCGTTCGAGCGCGCGCAATACCTGCGGGCGCTTTCTAGCTACGCCAAACCTTCGCGCTTCTGAAGTCGCCCGCTTATGAATACGAAAAACGACCGGGCCTCGTGGATCAAGGGTGGTAACGCAAACTGTTCCGTGCCGCCGGGTTTTCTGCGGCAGGTTTACCGCTTCGTGTTGATGGGCGCACCCGGAGTGGGCAAGGGAACGCAGGCTGAACTGCTGTGCGAGCAGTTGCACACCTGCCAGCTTTCCACCGGCGATGTCTTCCGCGCGGCGAAGAGCCTTTGCGCCGGGGAGCGCACGCCCGCCATCGAATCCGCGTTGGGCTACATGAAACGCGGCGATCTGGTTCCGGATGAAACTGTGCTGGCACTTGTCGGTGAACGCCTGCGCTGCCTGCGCTGCCATGGCGGATTTTTGTTGGATGGTTTTCCACGCACCGTGGCCCAAGCTGAGGCGTTGGACAAATTACTTGAGCGCGAGCAGATCGGTTTGACGGCGGTGTTGAATTACGAGTTGCCGATTGAACAGGTGGTCGCCCGGCTCGGTGGCCGGCGCACATGCTCCGGTTGCAAGGCGGTGTTTCACGTTGCCACCCGCCCTCCGCGCGCAGAAGGCGTGTGCGATCAATGCGGTGGCAATTTGTTCCAGCGTGAAGACGACCGCGCGGAGGCTATCCGGGTGCGCATGGAGGCTTACGAAGAAAGCACATTGCCACTGACGGATTATTACCAGCGCAATGGTTTGCTGGTAACCGTCGCGGCGGAGGGTTCTCCCGATCGGATATTTGAACGGACGCTGGTGGCCCTGAAGGGACAACATTAGGCATTACCCTCGTGAGAGAGACAAACGGATGTCCGTTTAAGGACGATTTAAAAATGCAATAAAGAGTGTTTGATTGCCAAATTCCAGGAAGCACCAAGCCAAAGGAATTCTATCATACGATTGAGCATAATTAGAAAAAAACTTGGATGCGGCGATGATCCGCCGTTCACCTACAGGAAATATGAATGCCACGCTCGCCAGACCCAGCAGCAGGAAACGGCTTCAAGTCGCTTTGGATCACGCTTCCGGAGACAAACGCTTCAAGATTCTTGAAGTCCACATGAAGAAGCACCAGTTCCGGCACGACGCGCTCATCGAGGTGCTGCACAAGGCGCAGGAATTGTTCGGCTATCTCGAGGATGATCTGCTGTTGTTCGTTTCCTACAAACTGAAGCTGCCGCCGAGCCGCGTGTATGGCGTGGCGACGTTCTATCATTTCTTCACGCTCAAACCCAAGGGCGAACACACCTGCGTGGTCTGCATGGGCACCGCGTGTTATGTGAAAGGCGCGGACAAACTTATCGTCGCCGTGCAGGAGGATTTGAAAATAAAACCGGGGGAGACGACGGCGGACAACAAAGTTTCCCTGCTCACCGCGCGGTGCATCGGCGCGTGCGGCATTGCTCCGGCAGTGGTGTATGACGGCACGGTTACCCCCCGGCAGACGCCCGCGATGACGCTCGAACATATCAAGAAGTGGGGGAATAAATGACGCTCAACGATCTGCTGAACCTCAAGACCCGGGAACTTTCATCCCGGAAAAAAATCACGCTGCGCTGCTGCATGGCCGCCGGCTGCATGTCGTCCGATGCCAAGGGTGTCAAGCAACAGCTCGAAAAAGCGGTGACGGAATCCGGTTTGCAGGACGAGGTGGAAGTGCGCGGGGTTGGTTGCATGAAACTGTGCTGCGAAGGCCCGCTGGTGCAGGCCGAACCTAATAACACGCTCTATGTGAAGGTCACAGCGGAGAACGCCCCGGCCATTATCGCCGCACTCAAAGGCGGCAAGGCGGATGTCCCGCAGACCGATCCCAACGCGGCCTTCTTCAAGAAGCAACTCAGCATCGTGCTCGCCAACAGCGGCATCATTGATCCCGAACGCATCGAAAGTTACATCGCGGTGGATGGCTACCAGGCTTTGCATGAAGTGTTGACTGAGACGACGCCGAAGGAGGTGGTCGAGACGATGGTCAAGAGCGGCTTGCGCGGGCGCGGCGGCGCGGGTTTCCCCACCGGCCTCAAATGGGGCACGGTCGCTAAATCTCCCGGTGCGAAGAAATACGTCGTCTGCAACGCCGACGAAGGCGACCCCGGCGCGTTCATGGATCGCAGCGTGTTGGAAAGTGACCCGCACAGTGTGTTGGAAGGCATGGCGATCGCGGCGTATGCGGTGGGCGCGGATCAGGGCTTCATCTATGTGCGCGCCGAATATCCGCTGGCGATCTCGCGCCTCCAGATCGCGATCAAACAAGCCAAACAGCTCGGCGTGCTGGGCAGCGGCATCTTTGAATCGCCGTTCAATTTCAACATAGACATCCGCATCGGCGCTGGCGCGTTTGTGTGCGGTGAAGAGACGGCGCTCATGGCGTCGGTGGAAGGCAAACGCGGCACGCCGCGGCCGCGTCCACCGTTCCCGGCGGAGAGCGGATTGTATGGCTGTCCCACGCTCATCAACAACGTCGAGACCTTCGCCAACGTGCCGCCGATCTACCGCAACGGCGCGGAATGGTTCGCCGGCATCGGTACGGAGAAGAGCAAGGGCACAAAAGTTTTCGCGCTCGCGGGCAACATCAAGAACACCGGCCTCATCGAAGTTCCGATGGGCACGCCGTTGCGCACCATCGTCGAAGAGATGGGCGGCGGCGCTCCCGGCGGCGCGGCGATCAAGGCCGTGCAGACGGGCGGGCCGTCGGGCGGCTGTATCCCGGCGCAGCATCTCGACACGCCGGTGGATTATGAATCGCTGGGCAAGCTCGGTTCGATCATGGGTTCGGGTGGCATGATCGTGATGGACGACAGCAGCAACATGGTGGATGTGGCGCGGTTCTTCATGGAATTCTGCATGGACGAATCCTGCGGCAAGTGCATCCCCTGCCGCGCCGGCACGGTGCAGATGCACAACCTACTCGACAAGATTCTCAAGCGCGAGGCCACCGCCCGCGACCTCGCGAAACTCGAAGAGCTTTGCGACATGGTCAAGAACACGAGCCTGTGCGGTCTCGGCCAGACCGCGCCGAATCCCACCTTGAGCACGCTGCGGTTCTTCCGCAAGGAATACGAGGAGTTGCTGCAGCCGGATACGTATGGTCCGCGCGGCAACGGCGAACCGAAAAAACAGCCCGCCGCAGCGGCGATATAACCTGACAAATTTATGGCTGCCAAAACACTGACGATTGACGGCAAACCCATCACGGCCGAGGAAGGCGCGACGGTCTTGCAGGCGGCGGACGAGGCGGGCATCAGAATCCCGACGCTCTGCCACCTCGACGGCGTTTATGACGTGGGAGCGTGCCGCCTTTGCCTCGTTGAGGTCGCTGGCACTCCGAAATTACTACCGGCCTGCACCACCAAGGTCGCCGAGGGCATGGACATCAACACCGACAGCGAACGCCTGCGGAAATATCGTCGCATGACGCTGGAGTTGTTGTTCGCCGAGCGCAATCATGTTTGTTCCACCTGCGTCGCCAACGGCCATTGCGAACTCCAGACGCTCGGTTACTCGTTGGGCATGGATCACGTCCGTTACGATTACCTGTTCCCGAAATGGAGCGTGGACACCACGCACCGGCTGTTCGGCATGGATCACAACCGGTGCATCTTGTGTACCCGCTGCGTGCGCGTCTGCTGGCACATCGAGGGCGCGGGCACGAAGAACGTTGCCGGGCGCGGCACGAAGTCGCACATCATCACCGACCTCAACATGCCGTGGGGCGAATCGGATTCCTGCACGCAATGCGGCAAATGCGTCCAAGCCTGTCCGACCGGCGCGCTGTTCCACAAGGGCTCGACCACGGGCGAAATGGAACGCAACCGCGGCAAACTGGAATTCATCGTCACCGCCCGGGAAAAGAAACAATGGATCACGCCGGAATAAATTTATGAAAGTGCGTCTTGCCACAGTCTGGTTCGGCGGCTGTTCCGGCTGCCACATGTCGTTCCTCGACCTCGACGAGTTTCTTCTCGAGCTCGTGGACCTGGTGGAAATCGTTTATAGCCCGGTCGTGGACATGAAGGAGTATCCCGAAAACGTGGACCTCTGCCTCATCGAAGGCGCGATCTGCAATGCGGACAACCTCGAACTGCTCCACAAGATTCGGGCGCGCACGAAAGTCCTCGTATCCTTCGGTGACTGCGCCGTGACCGCCAACGTGCCCGCCATGCGCAATCAGTTCGGCCTCGGCAATGCCGAAAGCGTGTTGCAGCGCGCCTACATAGACAGTGCCCATGATAACCCACGCCTGCCGAAGGAAGACGGCATTGTGCCGCCGTTGCTGGCGCGCGTGATGCCCGTGCATGAAGTCGTGCATGTCGAACATTTTTTGCCCGGCTGCCCGCCGCACGCCGCGCACATCAAGGCGTTGGTCGCCCAACTGCTGAGCGGCGTCGAGCCGAAGTTGGAAGGCAAACAGATCAAGTTTGGTTGACCCAAGTTTATGTCAAAACGAATTGTCATTGATCCCGTGACCCGCATCGAGGGCCACGCCAAGATCAGCATCTTTATAGATGACGCCGGCAACGTGTCC
>CAMCWI010000145.1 GCA_945882065.1 Akkermansia muciniphila | reverse complement strand
GGTGATGCGGAGCATCCATTGACGCATGGGCTTGCGGATGACGGGGAAGCCGCCGACTTCGCTTTTGCCATCAATGACTTCCTCGTTGGCAAGCACCGTGCCCAGTTCGGGACACCAGTTCACCGGCGCTTCACTGACGTAGGCGAGGCGTTTGGAATCGCGATACTCTAGACGCTTGGACTCAAGAGTGGGATCAATAGTTTCTTTGAGATCAGTCCTTGGATTCTGGTGATACGCAATCTTGCCTGACAAATCTTTTAAGTCCTCTGGATATTTTAATGTTTCAATCGGTTCAGCCTTGTTCGTCTCTGGATTGAACCACGAGTTGTAGAGCTTCAGGAAAATCCATTGCGTCCACTTGAAATACTCGACATCGGTGGTGGCGAGTTCGCGCGTCCAGTCGTAGCTGAAGCCGAGGCTTTTGATCTGGCGCGTGAAGTTGGCGATGTTCGCCTCGGTGGTGACGCGCGGATGCTGGCCGGTTTTGACGGCGTATTGCTCGGCGGGCAGGCCGAACGAGTCCCAACCCATCGGATGGAGGACATTGAAGCCGCAGGCGCGACGGTAGCGGGCGAGGATGTCCGTAGCGGTGTAACCCTCGGGATGGCCGACATGCAATCCCGCGCCGGACGGGTAGGGGAACATGTCGAGGATGTAAAATTTGGGTGGCAACTGCGCGGCGGAGACTTTGCCGGAAACTTTGTGGCGCGTGGCGAAAGGATGGTTCGCAGGAATCTCCTCGTTCGGATTGAACGCGCGGAATGCCTGTTGTTGCTCCCAAGTCTGCTGCCACTTGGGTTCGATGAGATGGAACGGATATTGTCTGCGACTGCCTGCCATAGAGCCGCAGATATTGGTGAAAGCAGCGGGTGCGGGCAATGTTGGATTTTGAACTGATCACCGCCGCCCATCGTACCAAGCGTGACACGCGGCTTTGTCCCGCAGCACCGCCTTGGGGCGAAACCCGGCGTGCAGTATGAATCGCAAAAGTTCCCAAGGTGTGTAGAGACGCACTTTGCGGTCGGACGTGAGGATCGGATGACGATGCAGGATGACGATCTCGCGTCCTGTTTCACGCGCGAGTTTGTGGAGACGATTGGCGAGATCCAGTTCTTCGCCAGCAAAGAACTCTTGGTTGAAGCCACCGATTTTTCTGAACGCTGCGGTTTCAACAAAAATGAACGAGCCAGCCAAGAGCCTGCGTTTTCGACTCACCCAATTCCACATGCCGGTCACGAACGCCGCCGCGCGGTGATTTCCTTGAAGACGGATCACGCATCCGCCTGCGAGGACTTTTCTGGCGCGAATCTGCTCTACGACTTCGGCGAACAACTCCGCGCTGGGTTTGGTATCCGCGTCCACGAAGAGCAACCACTCGCCGCTCGCAGCGGCTGCGCCGGTGTTTCGCGCGCGGCCAATCTGGTTTACCTGCTCAAACACCACCGTTGCGCCAGCGGCCCGCGCAATTTCCGCCGTGCGATCTGTGGAGTTGTTGTCGCAGACGATGAGTTCGGACTCGAAGCCAGCATGTTCAAACGCCGCTCGCGATTTGTTGATACAGGCCAACGATTCAGCGAGCAATCGTTCTTCGTTGAACGCCGGGATGACGATGGAGATTTGCAACGGGTAAAGTCTGTTTGCATACATGTGCGTCTTCAACATGATTTTGTAACGGAGCGCGGTTGTGGGTTAATCATACAGTCCTAAGCCGAACAAATGCCGTCGAGGATCAGAGGGAGAAACGCGGAGGCGCAAAGGCCGCAGAGAAACGCAGAGTGGAACGGGTTGCGGCCAACACACCATCCAGTGATCGAATCACGGTGAGAAAATCTCTGCGCCTCTCCGCGTCTTTGCGTTTATCCCGTTCCCGTTCGTCTGCATCGTTCCGGGCTAAGTGGTTCATGTTCGCCTGATGATTTGGCAGACGATTTCAACGGCTTCTTCGCGGTACAAGTTTAGATGTTCCTCCATCGGGGTGGGTTCGTCAGAATTTCATTTCGACAAGTTCCTAGTGTCGGATTTGGTTTGAGCGTGCCGTAGCCCATGGGGCCCGGATCACCAATGCTTGACGGCTCGTGGCGTGGCTGAGATTGTCCTCGCGCTTGGCGCAGAACGCAGCAGCGTCAGCACGGAGAGACCTCTTCGCTGACATCGCTACAACTCCCGCTGTGCAGGAACTCCTGCGGCGCGTGGGGCAGGGCGGAGCATTGTCTTGCACCGGAATTTGCACTTCCGCACAACCCTTTCTCGCGGCGTTGATCCAGCGGACTTTTCCTGCACGGCCAATTGTCATCGTTACGGACAATCTCAAGGCGCAGGAGAGTGCACAGCAGGATTTGCAGACTTGGCTTTCCCAACTCCCATCTCCCAACTTCCATCTCCTTTTTTATCCCGCTTGGGAAATCCTTCCTCACGAAGGCAAACTTCCGCCTGCAGATGTGATCAGTGACCGGCTTGAAACGCTGCTCGCGTTGTCTGATAAATCGGCAATCGGCAATCGGCAATCCTCAATCATCGTCACGAGCGTCACGGCATTGTTGCAAAAAACTTTCGCGTCAGATGAACTCGCGGGTCGCACGAGAATTCTCACTCGTGGCGATCATGCCAATCCACTCGATCTGGTCGAATGGCTGGAGGAACAAGGCTACGAGCCGGAGGCGCAAGTCACCCAAAAGGGCGAGATCGCCATGCGCGGCGGCATCGTGGACATTTTCCCGCTGACGAGTCCATGGCCGGTGCGGTTGGAGTTTTTTGGCGACGAACTGGAATCGCTCCGTTACTTCGATCCGCTAACGCAGATTTCGCGCGAGGAGATCAAGGGTGTGACGCTGCCGCCTGCGGGTGAACTCGGCATTCTCAAGTCTCAAGTCTCAGGTCTAAAGTCTAAAGAAGACGGGTTCGCGACGCTCCTCGACCATCTTCCGTCTGAAACCATTTTTCTGCTGTGCGAACCGGAGCAACTTGCGGTGGTCGCGGATGAGTATGCGAAACAGATTCCTGCGAACGATCCGTTCTTCATCGCGTGGGAGAAATTTGTCAGTGAACTCGATGCTCGTGGGATGATGCGGGTCGGATTAGGTGAGATGGAAATCCCCTCACCCGACCTATCGGCCACCCTCTCCCCGTCGGACGGGGTGAGGGACGGGGTGAGGGCCGCACCACTGTTCTGCTCGCTCGATGCCTTTCGTCCATTGGGCGAACGCGCGCCAGAAATTCAGATTGCCGAGGCTCAACGACGCGAATTTTTCGCGCAACTGCATCGTTGGTTGCGCCAAGGCTACGTTGTCCAAGTCTTTTGCAACAACGACGGCGAGCGTCAGCGGTTTGAGGAAGTTTGGGCGGAAGTGGAGGCTGGAGGTCGAGAGCCGAATGTCGAGAGTCGAGAGCCAGATGCGGCCAAACCCTCGACTCAGATCGGCTCGCTCGCTCGCGGGTTCATTTGCGATGTGGCAAAACTCGTGGTGGTCACTGATGCGGAGATTTTCGGTCGTTACAAAGTGCAGCGTCCCCGTCGGCAAAAGTCGGCGCACGCTCAGGCCACACGTTCTGCGTTAGACATTGATTTCACGGATTTGGAGGAAGGCGATCTCGTCGTGCATCTCCAGAACGGCATCGGGCGTTATCTCGGATTGAAGATGCTTCCCGCCGGCGCCGGCAATCGGCAATCGGCAATCAACAATCGCCAATCTGAAACCGAATGTCTCGTCATCGAGTACGCGCCGAGCGATTCCGACCTTGAGCCGCCGAAACTTTACGTTCCCGTCAGTGAATCGCATCTCGTCAGCAAATACGTCGGCGCGGGCAAGGCGAATCCGCCGTTGAACCAGCTTGGCGGCACGCGTTGGGCCAAGGCAAAAGAACATGCGGAACATGCGGTGCGCGATGTCGCGGCGGAGATGTTGCGCATCCAAGCCGTGCGCGAATCGCAGGAGGGTCACGCGTTTCCTGCGGACGTGGTGTGGCAACGCGAGTTCGAGGGGGCATTTGTTTATGAGGAAACGCCAGATCAAATGCGCGCCATCATCGAAACAAAAGCCGACATGGAACGCGCCAAACCGATGGATCGTTTGATCTGCGGCGATGTGGGATTTGGAAAAACAGAAGTCGCCATCCGCGCCGCGTTCAAGTCGGTGATGGGCGGGAAACAAGTCGCCATCCTGGTGCCCACAACTGTTCTCGCACAGCAGCACTACAATAATTTCCGCGAGCGCATGGCGGACTATCCGATCCGCGTTGAATTGATGTCGCGTTATCGCACGCGCGGCGAGCAGGATCGCGTGGTGAAAGCACTCGCGGAAGGCACGGTGGACATCGTCATCGGCACGCACCGCATCGTGCAGGAGGATATTGCGTTCAAAGACCTCGGCTTGGTGGTTATTGATGAGGAGCAACGCTTCGGCGTGTTGCACAAAGAGAAGTTCAAACGCCTCCGCACGCTCGTGGATGTGTTGACGCTCAGTGCCACGCCGATTCCGCGCACATTATATCTCGCGCTCACCGGCGCGCGAGACATGAGCACAATTCAAACTCCGCCCAATGATCGGTTACCCGTCGAGACCATCGTGATCGAATACGACGAGCGCACCATCCGCGATGCCATCAAGCGTGAGATGGCGCGCGGCGGTCAGGTATTCTTCCTCCACAATCGCGTTACGACGATCTACACGATGCAACAGAAGTTGCAGACGCTCGTGCCAGATGCGCGCATCGTGGTTGGGCATGGCCAGATGAACGCCGACGACTTGGAGGAAGTGATGACCACGTTCATCAACGGCAACGCAGACGTGTTGCTCTCCACGACCATCATCGAGAGCGGTCTCGATATTCCGAACGCGAACACCATCATCATTGATCGCGCGGATCGTTTTGGCTTGAGCGATCTCTATCAGTTGCGTGGTCGCGTGGGTCGCTACAAGCACCAAGCCTACGCGTATCTGATGTTGCCACGCAGCGCGGGGATGTTGAGCGACGTGCGGAAACGCATCAGTGCGATGAAGCAATACGCATCGCTCGGCAGCGGCTTCAAAATCGCGATGCGTGATCTGGAGATTCGTGGCGCGGGGAATCTTCTCGGCTCAGAACAAAGCGGACACATCACGGCAGTGGGCTTCGAACTTTATTGCCAGTTGCTCAAGCAAAGCGTCGGCTCGATGAAAGGCGAGAAGGTGAAGCCGCGAGTCGAGGTGCGAGTGGCGTTGGATTTTCTGCAGATGCACGCGGGGTCTGAGACTGGTAGGGCGGGCAGTCCTCTGCCCGCCGCTGTTGCCAACGAACGCGCTCTGACTCGCGACGACGGCGCGCACGGAGTGACGCGCCCTACCACCGCAGCATTGCCCCACAACTACGCGCCAGAATCCCAGCATCGAATCGAGATTTACCGCAAGCTTGCGCAAGCCACGGATAAGGTGGCCCTGGAAGCGTTGCGAAAAGAGATGCGTGATCGCTTCGGTCCTCTGTCGTCGTCGGTGGAATTGTTGCTGGCCGTGGCGGAATTGAAAATTCTCGCGAGCGAACGGAACATCACCGTTGTGGAAGTGAAGGAAGACAAGATCATGCTCACGCGGAACAAGGAGTTCATCACGCTCGGCGGCAAGTTCCCGCGCCTGACGAAGAAAACCGGCGAGGCGCGAGTGAAAGAGATCAAGAAACTGCTGCTGGCGATTTAGGGGAGGACGGTTCAGAAAAATCGTTTCGGCTCTTGTCTCCAATTCATGCTCCCGTGCAAGACTCGGACGATCCCGACGCCGTAATCCGTGACGCGATAAAAGATGATCCAGCGGTTGAACGGTGGAGGCATCACGAAGAAGCGCAAATCGTTTAGTTTCTTCAAGCGGAGAATCGCGCGCGGCCCCATTTCCGGAAAGTCACCCAGCATGTCAAACGTTTCAAAAGCCGAGTTCAGAAACGCACGGGCCGCGACATCATTATCGCCCCGGATGTAATCCCGACCTTCGATCAGATCGTCATCCACTTCGGGCGATGCCTGCCACTTCACGATTTCAAATCCCCGTAGATTCTGGCCTTGCGTGCGGCTGTCATGGGGCGTGCGGGGCCCGCTTCCAACAACAACGCTTCAAGTTCGTCTGCGTTGGCGAAACTCGAACCCACCGGACCCCGGTTGCGCGTGACGGCATCCAGCAGTGACAAGGCTTGGTGAACAACCTCTGTTTTGTTGGACGCGCGTCCGGAGCGGATGTGGCGGCGGATGATTCCATCGTAGTGATCGGTCTTTGTGTAACCCATGCGCGAAGTTTAATCTATTGGCAAATACTGTCAACGAACGTGCGGTAAATTCATCACGCTTGTCCGCAAGTTCCCGCGCCTGACGAAGAAAACCGGCGAGGCGCGAGTGAAAGCGATCAAGAAACTGCTGCTGGCGTTATAACGCAAAACGGCCAGACCGAAGTCTGGCCGTGGTGAAAAGAGAAGTTGATTACTTTTTCGCGCTGCAAGTCGGGCAAGTAGCGCAACTGGCCTTGCTGTCTGCACAGCATTTCATGCCGCAGGAAGGTTTGGCGGAGCATTCCGTCTTCTTTTTGCAGCAGGTGGAACAGCCCGTGATGATGGACGCAGCGCAAATGAGCGCGACGAATGTGACGATGGATTTCATGTTTTGGTTCGTTTTAATGTTCAGGCCGCCCGCTCAAGTCCAAACCATTTGGTTTGCAACCGCAGCCAGCCCACGGGCATCGTAGCGCACCAGATGCATTTGTCCACCTGTGCGGTGGTCAGCGATACGGCTGATGCAATTCCACCACGGCGGGCTTTTTCTTCCCGCGCAGCCGGATGTTCAACGCTTCCACACCCACCGAGAACGCCATCGCAAAGTAGATGTAGCCTTTGGGAATTTCTTTGTGGAACCCTTCCGCCACCAGCGCGCAACCGATCAGCATCAGGAAACTCAGCGCGAGCATCTTCAGTGACGGATGCTTGTGGATGAAATCACTGATCCTCCCCGCATAGACCAACATGAACAGCAGTGCGATCACCACAGCGGCGATCATCACCCCCAGATGTTTCGCCATTCCGACGGCGGTGATGACTGAGTCCAGCGAGAACACGATGTCGAGAATGAGAATCTGCGCGATCACGGCGGCAAACGTGGGCGTGACGCGGCTTGAAACCTCGCCGTCCTCGCCTTCGAGTTTGTCGTGGATTTCATTCGTGCTTTTATAGAGCAGAAACAAACCGCCCAGAATGAGAATCAAGTCGCGACCGGAAACACCGTGAGGATGGCTGAGGATGCCCATCGTCGGGATTTCAAACAGCGGTTTGGTGAGCTTGACCATGAACGCCAGTCCGCACAGCAACAGAACGCGCGTGATGAGCGCGAGCATCAGGCCGGTCTGCCGCGCCTTGGCTTGTTGTTCCTTGGGCAATTTGCCCGCAAGGATCGAGATGAAGACGATGTTGTCTATGCCCAAAATAATTTCGAGTACAGTGAGCGTGAAAAGGCTGATCCAGATTTCCGGTTGAGATATCCATTCCATAATTGGGCAAATGCTGTGGAAAAGCAGGGTGAAGTCAAACGGAATGACTCACCGTCATTCAAATTGCAAGATCGGGGAGCGTAAAATCTCCGAAGTGTTTTTTTTCACAGTCTGCACAGATGCCGTGTGTGGCTTTCGTGTCTGTATGCGTGTGTAGGTATTGCTCCAATTCCTGCCAATAGCCTTTATCGTCCCGGATACCCCTACAGTAAGCGCAGATTGGCAGGAGTTTTCCCAGCGTCTTGACGTTTTCCAAAGCTGCTGCTAATTCCGCAGTGATACGTCTGAGTTCAAGCATTTTTACAACTTGCCGCGCAAGCGCGCTCAAAGCTTTTTCTTGCATTGAACTGAGCTTCCTTGGTTGCTGGTCAATCACACACAACGAACCTAGAGCATACCCTTCCGCAGTAAGTAGCGGTGCGCCTGCATAGAACCGTATGTTAGGATACCCGGTGACAAGTGGATTGGCGGCGAATCGCTGATCTTTCGTGGCGTCTTCTACCACCATCAATTCATTACCCAAGATGGTGTAACGACAGAACGCCTGCTCGCGAGGGGTCTGATCCACATCCAAGCCGACTTTTGATTTGAACCATTGTCGTTTCTCATCCACAAGCGACATCAATGCAATCGGAGTTCCGCAAATGAAAGATCCCAGTTGGGTGATTTCATCAAAATCGGCTTCGGGCTGGGTGTTAAGTACCCGATAACTTTCCAATGCCGCCAATCGCGCGCCTTCATTCTTTGATGACGGTGTGTTCATAGATAGTTACTGCTTTCGCATCCTCACGATTGACTAGATAGGGATTAATTCGAGAATGCTCAAACTTGGCAACAGATCCGTTCAAGTCAAAGTTACGTTTGAATAAACTCGCTGAGTGGTCAGGCTGGAAGATATTTTTCCGGTGTGCATTTGGCGCAAATCCGACTCCGCGACTTCCGCAACTACCAGCGGTTGGATGCGAATTTTGCGCCCGGATTCCATGTGTTGCTAGGCGACAACGCGCAGGGCAAGACCAACATCCTCGAAGCGATCTATCTCATGGCGACGTTGCGCTCCTTTCGCGGCGTCGGCAGCGCGCAGATGATCCGACATGGGCAGAAGGGTTATTTCGTTGGTGGCAAAGTCATCGGGCAAAGCGAGTGTGAGATTAAAATGTTTTGGTCCGCGCGTGAACGGAATCTCACTTTGGACGCGCGTCCGGTGAAGAAGCTCGGCGATTATCTCGGCACATTGCGCACGGTCTGTTTCTGCACTGAGGATTTACAACTCATCAAAGGCACTGGCCGCACGCGTCGGCGCTTCCTCGATCTGTTGCTCTCGCAAACTCAGCCCGGCTACCTCGCGTTGCTCCAGCGTTACATGCACGCTGTCCGTTCGCGCAATGCATTGCTTAAACAGTTCTCTCCCGACCCGCGATTGCTCGACAGCTTCTCCGAAGAACTCGTGAAGCTCGGCAACGACATCATCAAGCATCGGCGCGAGTTGATTCCCAAACTCTCGCCGCTCGCGCGCCTCGCGTATCGGCGCATCTCGAACGACGCGGAGGAACTCCGCATCGCCTACGAGCCGAGCGTGAAGACTGATTTTGCGGTGGAGCTGGCCCAGGTGCGGGATCGAGAACGCCGTTTCCGCGCCACGTTGCTCGGCCCGCATCGCGATGATCTGCAACTCTTGATCAATGAAAAATCCGCCGCGCAATTCGGCAGCGAAGGGCAGAAGCGTGCGCTGGCCATTGCGTTGAAGATGGCGCAGGCAGAATATCTCACCGGCATCCACGGCAGCGCGCCGGTGCTGCTGATTGACGATGTGATGGGCGAACTCGACGTGAAGCGGCGCAGCGGCTTGTTGCCATTGTTGGAACGCGCGCGTGAGACCAGCGGCCAAGTGTTCATGACCTGCACGGAAGAAAACTGGCCGCGCGAACT
>CAMCWI010000144.1 GCA_945882065.1 Akkermansia muciniphila | reverse complement strand
GCCCGGCGAATTGTTGTTCACCCAATCCAACAACGCCACTGTGTCGCCGCCAAAAGCAGACGTCAGGGACGGCGCCAGCAACGTCGCAGCCGGGGTCACCCAGCGGGTTTTCATATCCTGCCGAGCGGTGGCCAGATCATTGGAAGAGAGAACATTGTCGTAGATCGAGACCTCCGCAATCATGCCGTTCATGTATTGAGCGCCATTGTCAGTAGTGCCAAGCCATAATGGTTGCACGGAGGAGAAATTGCCGTTGATGGCCGCCGTATTCGTGATGCGCCCATTGCTCTTGGAATCCCATAGCTCCCAGAATCCGGTCGCGGCATCGTAATTGAAAGCGAACACTAGCGTATCGCCCACGGCAACTGCTGCGGCTGGGCTGTAGTTGGTGTATTCCAGGTTGGATGCAGCGGTGGTGCCGGCTCCGATGATAACTGTGGGATAACCGGCTTGATACTTGAGCACAAAAGAGGGGTTTCCGGTCGGGTTGCCGTGGTTGCCAATCACAATATTTCGTGTAGTGGCATTTGTGGGTGTTGAATCCACCTTGAACGCCACCAGCGCGGCGAAGCCGCTCTTGCCCTGCGCTCCAGCCGGTCCGGCTTGAGTGAAATCCAGCCAGGAATCCTGCTTAATCGCTGACCAATTCCGCATTCCTCTACGGTTGGCACCGTCTGTGCCAAATTGCACGCCGGGCAAACCCGAGGCCGAGAGACTAGGGCTGGGCCACTTGGGGGTGCCGTTGATTCCACCTAGAGCCGACGAAACAGATGTGTGGTTGCCGAGACCGGAATCGTCGAGCCAGTTGGTCACGGTGCCAACGCCGTTGGTCTCGACACTTAAAGTGACAAGATTCGTCGCAATTAAATGTTGGATCAACGCCGCTGGGGCAGAAATCGCCATCGCTAGGACGACCATGAGTATTACTGCTATTCTTGAACTTTTTCGCATATGTTTAGTTGGGTTCTGGTTGGTTTATTTGTTCGTGCTCGTTGTGCAGATGACAAACATTCCAGTCAGTGAAAACTGTCGGTTGGAACGAGTTTGATTTGCATACAACTTTTTTGCCATGGAACTCGTTAAGATTAGTCCATTCACTTAATACGTCTATTCCTCTAAAGAGAGGAGTCTGAAGCGGCTTTGTTCAGGCCCGCCCATCATCAAGTCAGGGCAATTCGTTGGGCGCGATCTCAAAAAACAGTTGCTCATACTTACTGTGTCCTGCTTGATAATCCATTCAGCGTTTATGATTGCTGGCATTGCGAGAGGTGCCAATGCAGCGGAGCGGGACGGATAATCCTGGTGGGCAGGTGAGTTCCGCAATGGGCCGGACGCACCAAGTTTTTCCAAATTAGGTCTCCCCACCGACTCCTCTGGGTGTGATTAAACTCGGGTGAGGCTGTGCTTGGTGGAATGCTCCTCCTCGTTCTCGTTCTCGAAATCAAACAACAAAACCGAGGACGAGAACGACGACGCGGACGATTCTTCACCCTCACCCTTTTGTAATCACACCGACTCCTCTCTTTAGAGGAATATACGAAATACGTTTGGCTGCTAGATTGTTTATGTCCCGAGTGAAAAAAACGCAAATTATCCATGATTGAGACTATGACGAACATCGACAGCACTTCCCCTCGGACGGGCTTTATTGCAACGCGGCCGCGCGCCGCTTTCACGCTGATCGAACTACTGGTCGTCATTGCCATCATTGCCATTTTGGCGGCGATGCTGCTGCCCGCATTGGCGAAGGCCAAGGAAAAGGCCAAGGCCATCAACTGCGTGTCCAACTTAAAGCAGTGGGCGTTATCCTGGCGTTTCTACACCGATGACAACAACGGGGCGTTCAGCTCCGGCGCCGCTGGCGGCGGCAACAACCGATCGGAATGGGTGATTGCCCTGAACAACACCTATCAAAAGAAGCCCGATTTGCTGGTCTGCCCTACCGGAAATCGTCCTTCGGGAGTAGACGTTCCTGTTGGAATGGATGCCCGGTTCGGATCTGCCACCCGGATGCACAATTTGGGGGTCGCTGATCCGCAAACCGGCCAGACGCTCTCCTCCAGCTATGGAATCAACGTCTGGGTCTACAATCAGACGGCTGCCGACAGTCAAGGCCGCAAGGCCACTGGTTGTTGGGGGAAGATGGATTCAGTCCGCCAGCCGACCGAAACTCCGCTCATGCTGGACTCCAAATGGCGCGGCGGCGGCCCCGGTTATGCACCGGATCAATCCTCCCCCGCAGTAGCGATGAAACCGCCGGCCGCCGGGGCTGACGGACGGGGAGATGATATAGCTCAAGCGCAAGAACCTGGCGGCAGCGCTGGATCTGAGATTGGATGGTTTACCATGTCGCGCCACGGGAAGGCCGTGAACGGCTGTTTCATGGATGGCTCCGCAAGAACCGTCAAACTGCCCAAGTTGTGGGAATTGACTTGGAGCAGAAATTACGATCCCGCAACCGGCGTTGGATACCTCAACGCGTTCGCCAGTCAATCTGGCTGGATGAGGTGATACGACGCGGCGCACTCTATGTCCGGAGAATGGAACTGACTCTCTGGTGAAAACTGATTCGCCGGGCGACTTTGGGTTCGGTGGCTGAAAAAAATCGGCTGATCTAATCGGTTGGTTCAGGAAACGAACCGGTGACAAGATGTGTCAATCTGGTCAGGTTTTGCGACTGCCGATGGAACTTTTGACGCCCTTAAATTAAACACCAATGAAATCATTTCTGCCTCCGTGTTTGAGGTTGGTGCTATTACTGTTGAGCACGTTGTCACTTCAGGTTGGAGTCACCGCCGTCGCCAGCAAACCCAACTTTCTGTTCATCATCACCGATGATCAGTCCTATGACGCGCTCTCGATTGTGCAAAAGGAGCAAGGTGACCTCGCCCGTTTTCCTTGGCTGAAAACCCCGCACCTGGATCAATTAGCCGCTCAAGGAGTGCGTTTCCGCAATGCCTTTGTTGTCAATTCGCTTTGCTCTCCCAGTCGCGCGGTGAACCTTACTGGCCGCTACAATCATGACGTTGGTAACGGCATCGCGTCCAATTTCCGGCCCTTCCCGGCCACCAACGTCACCCATGCCACGCTCCTCCGCGCCGCTGGCTACACCACGGCCTATGTTGGCAAATGGCACATGGACTCCCAACGCGAACGTCCGGGGTTCGATTATTTCGCCACCTACATCGGCCATGGCCGTTATGACAATTGTCCGTTTATAGTAAACGGCAAGGACACCCCCACCACCGGCTGGGTGGATGACGTAGCCACCGATTACGCGATCCAGTTTATTCAAAAGCAGCAGGACGCCACCAAGCCGTGGTCGCTCATGCTGGGCTTCAAGACGCCGCATCAACCCTGGGAGCCACCGGCACGCGCGAAGAATTTATACGCCGGCGAAGTGGCCCGCACCGTGCCGAACGTCCACACCCCGGCCATCTACTTTGGAAAACAAAATCAAGAAACCAAGGCGAAGCGCCCCGTGCCGCCCACCTTGCCCACGAACCTCGATTATTTCCGTTGCGTCACCGCGATGGACGATTGTGTAGGCCGCCTGCTCGGGGCGCTCGACCCATCCGGTTTCGCCTCGAACACGATCGTCATCTTCACGTCCGACAACGGCGTCTATCTCGGCGCGCACGACACCGGCGACAAGCGCAGCGCCTACGACGAAAGCCTGCGCGTGCCGTTTCTGGTGCGCTATCCCGACCCAATCACCGTCGCCCGTGGCCGCATCGCGGATGAGATGGTTCTCAATCTGGATCTGTCACCATCGCTATTGGATTTCGCCGGCGTCCCCACACCAAAAGAGATGCAGGGGCAAAGTTGGCGACCCTTGCTGACAGAAAATAAAGTTCCCTGGCGGCAAGCTTGGTTTTACGAATACTTCGCCGAAAACCAGAAAGGCACTCGCGTCCCGGACATCACTGCCGTGCGCACCACCGACGCCAAACTCATCAAATACCTAGGGCACAGGGAATGGACCGAGCTGTTCGATCTGAAGACTGATCCCTACGAGATTCATAACTTGATTAACGATCCCGCCGCCGAGGCTCTGAAGAAAAAAATGCTGGCGGAGCATGACCGGCTGGCGCAGGAAGTTGATTTTCACGTTCCGGAATTTGTGAATCGCCCACCCAATTGGGGTAAGCCCGGCAGCCTCTCTGGCGACCTCGCGCCACTATCAATACCAGTGCGCGGTTCTCAGTGACCGCTATTTGCGGTTTAAGCGCGACACCGCTTCCATCCGATTACGCACATGCAGTTTCTTGCAGATGCTTTCGACGTAGGTCTTCACGGTAGTTGCGCCGATGCCCAGTTGATCGCCGATTTCCTTGTAGATAAAACCGGACGCCAACAGGTTTAGCACTTCCCGCTCCCGTTTGGAGAGACCTTCGGTTTCATCTTTCGCCGGACCACTCTGACGAAATTGCCGCACCACCATCCGGGCTATGTGGCTGGACATGGGAGAACCACCCATATAGACGTCCTCAATCGCCCGCAGCAATACTTCCGTCGGACTCGACTTGACCAGGTAACCATCAGCACCAGCCTGTAGTGCCTGAAATATCCGTTCAATATCCTCATAAACCGTCAGCATGATGACATGCGCGGACGATATGTCTTTGCGCAGCCGCGCCACACACTCGATGCCCGACATACCTGGCAGATTGATATCCATCAGAATCACATCGGGCTGCACTGCGGCCATCCCCTTCAGCGCTTCTTCCCCTGAACTAAACATACCAACACAGCAAACCCCGGGCGCAGATTTGAGTATGCCCTCCAATTGTTCCCGCAGCCCGAGGTTGTCCTCGACAACAGCCACCCGCCGGAGTTTGGGAGTATTTTTCTGCTTTGGCATGTTTGTGGTTTTTGATTGGCTAAAATGCGGCTAGGCGATGGGCAAAGGAAACTCAAAGGTCACCTTGGTTCCCGTACCGGGCTGGCTCGCCACCGAACAACTTCCCTGCAGTGAACGCATCCGGCGCTCCATATTGTTGCGGCCATTGCCCCCAAACTTGGCCGGCGGTTCAAACCCACAACCATTGTCGCTCACCTGGATACTCAGAACTCCATTCGCGTGCTGGATGCGAAGCTGAATCTCCGTGGCGTGCGCGTGCTTGATGACGTTGTGAATGGCCTCCTTCACGGCCAAGATGACATGGTGACGGATGGGGCTGGTCACCAGAATCTCATCCGGCAGATCTGGAATCTCAAAGCGACATTTCAAATTGGCCACGGCACACATTTGATCAGCCATCTGAGAAGTATAGATGACAAGGGAGCCGAGATGGTCGTTTTTAGGATTCACCGACCAGACCGTTTCATACAAGGCCCTCACCAGATCATCGGTCAGCCCGTTCACCGCCTCAAATTTCGCGCGAACCTCTGGCGAAATGTTGGGCATGAGCCGGGACGAAGAGCTGAGCAGGGAAATCTCCGTCACCCGCGCGCCGAGATCATCGTGGATGTCCTGCGCAATGCGCACACGCTCCTGCTCTAGGTCGCGCTGCCGTTCCAGCTTCTGAACCTCGATTTTCATCCTCTTTGACTCGACCAGTCGCCACCCGCCCGCAGCAATGACGAATAACACCACTGCGGTAGTCACCCAAAACCAAATCGTTCTCCAAAAGACGACCGGCACCGTCACCAGCAGGGAAACACTACGCCCAGTCGGAACTCCCATGAGGTTCAAAGCCTCCATGCGAAACCGATATAGCCCCGCTGGGATATTTGTATAGATTGGATTCCCTAAATCTGCCGAGCCAATACTGTAAATCTCCTCCCATTCGAATGTCAGCGTTTTGCCCGGCGTAAGTTCAGGCACTAGCACCTTGGCCTTATGCCAGTCGGCGTGGCCCTTGGGATTCCCATCAAAAATTGCCAGGGCCACCTCCGAACCGGGACCGTAGCGCAAGAGGCGCGCATCTGCCGCCCGGGTGCCCCCCCGCACCCAACCGGCCGGAGAAACTCCAGCCTCCTCCACCCCCGCTTTGCTGGCATCCCGCACCACTGGCGGAATCAACCGGATTCCGTTGGTATTGTCTTGGGACGTCCGCACCATCAGGTTGCGCACCGCAAAAAAACCCACTGCCTCGGGGGGGCCCGCCGAGGAAAACACCAACCAGATACGAACAGCACCGGCGGGAACGGTGACGACCTCTTTCCGCTGCACCCAAGGTGAATCCGTGAAACTACCCGTCCAGTTCGTGCTTTCTCCGCTGACCTTAAACTCCTTCTCGCCAATGTCCCGCTCATTTGCATCCATGAACCGGATCAAAAGCCGCATCGGCACGGTCCGTTCATGCCATCCCGACTCGTAGCCATCGAGCTGGCACCGATACCGGATTGGGACATTCGACAAACCCGTGTTGGGACTAAAGGTAAAACTGGTGATACCTGGGTGCGCCGGCAAAGTCACCCCCGCCATGGAAATGTGCGGCAATTCCCGATTATTGACCTTGACCGAGCGCAGCGCAAATATCGTATCTTGATTCGTGGAATCCACCACATGATTGGGTGTCAAAGGTTGATTGCCCTGGGAAAGCAAATCAGGCGCGGCTAGAAACGTGAACACGACAAAGGCCCCAAATCCGACTACTGCTGCGAAAATGCTTTTGCCGCTACTAGTTTTCTGGATGCACATAAAACAACACCCAACTCTTTCAGTTCACCAGAATCAGAGCAATGAGAAATTCGGAGTCCAATTCTCGAAACTTTGCTGAGATTCTCGTTCGTCCCGAAACTTGATCTTGCGGCAGTCATTCGTCGCGCTGAAGCTGCTTCTCGAATGTCAAAATAGAGTAGTTAACTTCGCGAAGTCTTTCCTGTCCTGCTTCGGATGACTCATTGGAAATCCGCGTCAAACTGGAATCACCGCGTATTGGCGCAGTACCACTCCATCGCTAGATTCAAACCTTCGCCAACTCGTAGCGCAGGTTCGTAGCCGAGCAGCCGCTTCGCCTTGCTGATGTCCGCGTGAGAATGGCGGACATCACCAGCGCGTTCGGGCCCGTAGTGCGGTTTCTGTTGAGGCAGCGACGGGTTCAACTTGCGAAGTCCGTCTTGGAGAACCTGGAACAACTCATTGAGCGTGGTGCGCTCGCCCACGGCGATGTTGTAAGCCTGATTCGGCGCGCCGGTGTTCTGCGTCGTGGCTGCGAGCAGATTCGCCTGTACGATGTTGTCCACAAAACAAAAGTCGCGGCTGGTTTCGCCGTCGCCGTTGATCTGGATGCATTCGTTGCGGATCATAGCATCAAGCCATTTGGGAATCACGGCAGCGTACGCGCCGTTCGGATCCTGGCGCGGGCCGAACACGTTGAAGTAACGCAGTCCGATGCTCTCAAAGCCGTAGGCCAGCGCGAAGGAATCTGCATAGACCTCGTCGATGCGTTTGCTGGCGGCGTAAGGCGAAAGCGGCAGACCGATCTCGGCTTCCACTTTCGGCAAGCCAGGATGATCGCCGTACACCGCGCTGCTGGAGGCATAGACGAAGCGTTGCACCTTCGCGAGACGCGCGGCGTCGAGCATGTTGATGAAGCCTGTGACGTTCGCCGCGTGACAGAGCAACGGGGCTTCCATGGAACGCGGCACTGAACCCAGCGCGGCTTGATGCAATACCAGATCAACTCCCTCGCACGCGCGCTGGCACGTCGCCGCGTCCTCGATGCTGCCTTCGATGAATCGGAATCGCGCCCACTGCTCCGCGCTGACGAGTGCTTGAACTTGTTTGAAGTTATCGCTGCGGCCCGTAGCAAAATTATCCAATCCCACGACGCGTTGGTTCAGCTTGAGTAATTTCTCAAGCAGGTTTGAACCGATGAAACCCGCCAAACCGGTGACGAGCCAGGTGCGGGGATTCGATTGAAGCGCCTTTTGTAATGTGATGTATGCGGACATATAAATTTGCGATTTACGATCTACTGGTAGGGCGCGTCACTCCGTGCGCGCCGACTGTTGGTTTGCGAAGCACGGCGCGCACGGAGTGACGCGCCCTACCTTGACTCAAGCTTTCCAGAACTTGCTGGGATCAACCTTGCTCCCGGCCATCGCGTTGCGTGTGTCCACGATGCCCTGCGACCAGTCGGCGAGTTCCTGATAGTTGACCGCCTTGTGCGCGGTGGAAATCAGCACCATGTCGAAACCAGAAATCGTTTCCTTGTTCCAAGCCACGGAACGCGTGCCCGCCCAGTGCGGATGTTCACGCGTGGGCCGGATGACGGGAACATGCGGATCGTAATACGCAACGTTCGCGCCCTGACGCTTGAGCATGTCGAGCAACGTGTAGCTCGGTGATTCACGGTCGTCGTCCACGTTGGCTTTGTAGGCGAGGCCGAGGATGAGAACGCGGCTGCCCTTCAAAGATTTTTGGCTCGCGTTCAACGCATCGACCACGCGATGAATCACAAACTGCGGCATGGAGGTGTTCACTTCACCAGCCAGTTCGATGAAGCGCGTGTTCTGGCCGTACTCGCGCGCTTTCCACGTCAGATAAAACGGATCAATCGGGATGCAATGCCCGCCGAGGCCGGGGCCGGGATAGAACGCCATGAACCCAAACGGCTTGGTCTTGGCGGCGTTGATGACTTCCCAAACATCAATGTCCATCGCGCCATAGACCATCTTGAGTTCGTTGACCAATGCGATGTTGACGCTGCGGAAAATATTCTCGAGCAACTTCGTGGCTTCCGCCGCGCGACAGGAGGAAACCGGCACAAGCGTCTGGATGGCTTTCGAGTAAAGCTCTTTGGTTTTCTCCAGACAAGCGGGTGTGAAACCGCCGATGACTTTGGGAATTTTTGCCACCTTGCTGTCGGGATTGCCGGGGTCTTCGCGTTCGGGAGAGAACGCAAGATGAAAATCCGTTCCCGCTTTGAGCTTTGAACCGGCTTCGAGAACCTCGCGCAGATCGGTGTCCGTCGTGCCGGGATAGGTCGTGGATTCGAGCACCACGAGCGTGCCCTTTTGCAAATGGCGCGCGATGGCTTCGCCCGTCTTGATGATGTAGGAGATGTCCGGCTCGCGATTTTTATTCAGCGGAGTCGGCACACAGATGATGATGGCTTCGACATCTTTGACGTGCCCGAAATCCACAGACGCCGTCAATCGTCCGGACTGCACCGCCTCACGGATCGAAGCACTGTCAATATGTTCGATGTAACTTTTCCCGCTATTGATGGAGGAAACTTTTGATCCATCAATATCGAGTCCGACAACTTCAACGTTGTTGCGAGCGAACTGAAGACAGAGCGGCAATCCGACGTAACCGAGACCGACGATGGCAATTTTCATAGTTTCAATTTGAATCCCGCCTGGCGATTCGCGCCTGAAAATGCACCAAGCAGCCTAATGTTCAAACAAAAACATTGGAGAGACTTCAGGAGGTCACACTCCGCAGAATAAAATCATGCCCTACGGATACACGAGGCGGAGGAACACGCTGCCGTTCGCCGGATTGATCGGGATGA
>CAMCWI010000143.1 GCA_945882065.1 Akkermansia muciniphila | reverse complement strand
GCCGTGCCTTCGCCGCAGCCCATGCACGAACCCGCGCCGCCGACATAGAGCAACGACCGCTCGGCCAGCATCATGTCCGTGAGCAGCTTCTCGTTGATGAACTTCTTGGGCGTCTCGGGCATCTTCGTGTAGAAATTCCACGTGCGCTGATAACGCTTCAGCGTGCGGTCGTCCTTCTTGAGCATGGCGAGCGCGCCGTGATCGCCGCAGGCGTCCACGCATTCGGCGCAGCCTTTGCATTTGGTCGGGTCAATGAAAATGCCGAAGTAGCCTGGCTCGTCGCCCTTCTTCTCATAGACGTTCCAGAACTTGGTCGTCTTGCCGAATTGTTTGCGATAATGCTCGCGCTCGGTTTCGTCGGGAATTGCCGCGAGTTCCGCTTCGAGCTTCGCCTTGGGGACGACCTTCGCGAGGATGGCGGTGTCCGGGCACTCGATGACGCACGCCATGCAGGCGACACAATTCTCGCTGTTGAGCAGCGGAATCTCCGGCGCGATGTAGGAAAAGTCGCGCAGGATGCCCGTGCCAGCGGGAATGAACGAGCGCAGCGTGCTCAGGTCGGCGGGCAATTCCAGTTCGGCGCTGCCGTCGTTGTAAGCGCCGACGATGCGGCTGTTGAAATCCGCGACGTTGAGCACGTCGTCGGTGATGGGGACTTGGTTGACGCGATTGGGCGCGGCGACGGGGGCAGTGAGGGTTTCAGACATAATTTTTTCTTTGGTTCTTAGTCTTAATCTTTTTCTTAATCCCAATCTGATTTGCCCTCCAAGCCTTTCAGTCAACTTGTCCGGCTCGGATCAATCAGGTTCAGTTTCTCAAAATAGTCTCGATAGTAACCCCGATCGCGCGCCAGCAATCCACCGGCATGAATTTGCGCGTGTCCCGCAATCAAAAAATCCGGCACAACCCGCCCACGCTTCCCACCGCGTTCCAGATAGCGATGAAACATCCGGCCCGCCAACGACGCGCTCTCTTCCGAAGACGGGCGAAAAACAATCCGCCAGTCCGACAGAAATTCTTGCACCGAAGCCGTGCCCAACACCGGCACAACCTCCGCAAGAACCACCTCGCACACGATCAGTCCGCCTTCAGAGGCGGCTTTACGCAATGCGGCTTCCGAATTGGCGGCGTGCTGTGGATCAGCCAGCAGCACATCCAGCAACACCGAAGTATCAACTGCCGTTTCCATTGCGTGTTAGATGTAAATACTCGTCTGTGTTCCGGCCCACTGGCAACCGTCCGCGACCGCGCCACTTGACGAAAATGTCCGCAGCAATTGGCGTGGGTGTTGCCGGCTTGCGCGCGAGGTAATCCTGCAACCATTTCGCCACTGCCTGCGCCTCGGCAGTTGGAAGCCCACGGATGGCATTTTCAATTTCTATAGCTGTGCTCATGCGGGACAAAGTAGCGGGTGAATGAATCGAACGCAACGAGTGCCGCGCTCCGACGAAGCCGCGACGGCGAGCGTTCCTCCCTCTCCTCGGGGGAGAGGGCCGTGGTGAGGGCGGGCGTAAAACCATACTTCTCAAATCGTCCGCATCGTCCTAATCTCACGCCATGCCCAACACCGAACGCGCCCGCACCTTGCGGAAGAAGCCGACGTGGGCCGAAAAGCTCTTGTGGAGTTGGCTGCGCGACCGGCGATTTACTGCCTACAAGTTTCGCCGCAGTTTCCCGATTGGGGAATACTTCCTCGATTTCTACTGTATGGAAGCAAGTCTCTCCATCGAACTTGATGGCGGGCATCATGGACATCCCGGCCAGCAGGCTCACGATGCGGAGCGAACCAAGTTCCTCGCCTCGATGGGTATCAAAGAAATTCGTTTCTGGAACGGGCAATTGCGCCGGGAGAAGCAATACGTCCGCGATGTGATTTTCAATGCGCTGCAAGCGCGTGCTCCACATCCGCTGCCGGCTTACACGAGGACGGGGATTGTGGGCGGGAAGAAAAGTTAGTGTGACACTCGTTGGAGATGACGGAGGGGAAAAGTTTGTTGTGACGCTCGCCCTCACCCTAGCCCTCTCCCCCGGGGAGAGGGGAGAGCTGTCGGCGCGCACTGAAAGTTCGGATGTCTCTCGTGTTGTCACTGTCTCTTTTGATTTCGGTTCAGAACGGACGGGGAAATTAATGTGAAGATGCTCGCCCTCACCCTGGCCCTCTCCCCCGGGAAGAGGGGAGAGCAATCGAGCGGCTCGGATTATTCGGGAATCAAACGGTCTATCGCTGCGTACTGCTTGTTCGGCATAAAAGGCGAACGAACAACAAGGCAGCTTGAATACGCACGGCGCAGTCGAGCGGTTCTCCCTCTCCTGGGGGAGAGGGCCGGGGTGAGGGCGGGCGTGAACACAAACTGATTCCGAAACCGAGCCGCGCTCCGACGAAGCCGCGATGGGAACGCGAGGGGCGCGCTCGGCGGCGGGGGCTTCGAGGTGGGTGTGCATAAACTAACTACGTTGCATCTCCTCGACGGCAAAACTCAAATCACGAAGAACGGTTTGCGAAGTCTCAGAGGCTGCTTGTTGTTGAAGCAATTCAACTAAGTCTGTCCGCTTAAACTGTCCACATCGGGACGCAGCGAACGAGCGCACCTGCTCCGATGAATCGCTCAAGCTTCGCTTTAATAATTCTGTCAAGAATGGTTCGGGCACGGTGTATCTGAACTGAGATTGTATGGCCCTGAGTCTTATGGCTGCCTTCGAATCGTTCGCTATCTTTTTGAATCGGTCCAGTGCGTCGCCAAAATAGTGGGTAAGAATCACTAGGTAATCCCCTGCCGTTTGTCTAACGAGTTTGTGCGAACTGCGAAATGCTGCTTCTAGTTGATCAAGCGTATTTGCCTGAAGGGTTCGCGTTTGTACGACTGGATAAATCGCATCTACCAAAGCAGCATATGCGCTCAACGCATCCTCGCTTTTTGTGTACTGCTTCGCGTTTTCCTTCTCTCTCGATATGGGTTCGAGAAGGAAAATGCTCGGCTTGTCTTTGTCGCGGAGTGTTGGCATTGCGTCAATTCACAGCCCTACTTCGCAAACACCACTTCCTCGCTCGCCTTCGCCTTGGCCGTTGCCGGCGCGGAAATGACGTTCCACGGGATTTCCATCACGCTCTTCAAGCCTTCGCGGACGCATTTGAGGTTTTCCTGCACGACGTGTTCGCCGCGTTTGCCGAAATACTTGCGGATGTATTTTTCCACCGCGCCCAACACCTGTTCGTCGCCCATGCCGGAGCGCGACGCAAACGGCGTCACGCGGATGAAGATGCCAACGAGACAGACGCCTTGCATGCGTTGCTGGAGGTCGGGGTCGGTCGCGATCTCTTTCGCGATCTTCACGGTGTCAAGGTAGAACACCTTGAGCCGTTTGTTGCGGATGAGCTTCTGGCCGTAAGCAGGGATGTGATCCCAGACGCGTTGCGGGTCGGTCTCCGGGCTTTGGATGAAAATGCTGCCTTCGTCGGCGATGCCGTCGAGCGGATTGCCGAGGTTGAAGGCGTTCACGTCATTGAGCGGAATGAATTCGACGTGCGCCAGTTCGCTGTGCGTGCGGATGTGTTTCTCCGCGACAGTCAGGTAATAGGTCGTGGGCAAACCTTTTTTCTCCGAGCCGTATTTCGGATACGCCTGCACGTAGATGTTGAACAATTCGCCGACGAACGACGCGATGAGTTTGTTGGTCGTGACCGAGCCAAACCCGCCGACGGAATGGCCGCGCATGGAGAACGCGCCTTGCGGACGCAGATCCGGGTCTTCGCCATCGGACAACGCGAGCGCGTGTTTGATGCCGATGACGGTGTATTCGCGCGGGCTATCGGCGAACATGTTTTTGACGATGGAAATGAAGTGGCCGCCCCGCACGTCGCGCGAACCAAGTCCGGCGGAACACGCGTAAATCTTCGGGATGCTCGTGATCTTGGGGTATTTGAATTCGCCGTTTGAGCCGAAGCTCAAGCCGGTGAGCGCGTCGGCAAAGCTGGCTTTGATGCCTTGCACAAGCGGATTGGATTGCGCGAGCGGATTGTCCATGCGTTCGAGCACGGTGAGCGCGCGGACGTTCTTGAGCGCGTCCACGAGTTGCGTGGCCGGGAACGGCGCGAAGCAGGTGACGTGAACGACACCGACCTTGAGGTCCAATTCCTCGCGCATGTAATCGGCGGCGGCTTGCGCGGTCTCCATCATGCCGCCCATGCCGACGAGCGCGTATTCCGCGTCGTCCATGCGATACGTGTCCACCATGCGATAACGGCGACCGGTCTTGGCGTAATACAAATCCATCGCCTCCTGCACGGCGGCGGGGACTTTGTCGTAGAAATGGCGCTGGGCGATCTTGCCCTTCATGTAGGAATCCTGGTTCTGCACCACGCCGGTCATGATCGGATTGCGCGGGTCGAACAGGATGCGCAGCTTTTGATTCGGGTCGCCCATGTATTCCTTCATGAACTCCAGTTCCGGCAACTTGATGTTCTCAATCGTGTGCGTCGTGAGGAAACCGTCCTGCACATTCATGAACGGCGTCTCCACCGCTTCTGCCGCGCGCCGGGCGATGAGCGCGAGATCGCAAGCCTCCTGCGCGTTGCGCCCGAACAGAATGCCCCAGCCGCAGTCCGAGACGCTCATCACGTCGTCGTGACCGCAATGCACGTTGAGCGAATGCGACGTCAGCGCTCGCGCCCCGATGTGGAACACGATGGGCAGCCGTTTGCCGGAAATCGTGTAGAGCACTTCTTTCATCAACACCAAGCCCTGACCGGATGTGAAGTTGGTCACGCGTCCGCCCGCGAGCGCAAAGCCTTCGCAAGTCGTGGCAGCCGAGTGTTCAGACTCTGGCTGGACGAAAGTGATCGTGTCGCCCCAGAGGTTTTGTTTTCCATCGGACACGGCGGTTTCGTAACCCGTGCCCATCGTCGTGGACGAGGTAATCGGGTACGCGCACGCACCGTGAGTGATATTAATTTCGACCCACACGACGCCACCGGCGCCGTCAGAAACTGCGGGGATTCCGGGGTAAGGGACATTCTTCGCTTCGTTGCTCATAAATTTATTTGAGCGAACGAGACGTTCAACCAACGCCGGCCACCGTAAAAATTTGGTCGGCGCGATTGAAGCCGCGCCCGCCGATGTGTTGTGTGCTTGAGAAAACAATTACCAGTCTGCGAGAGAGAGGCAAGGGATTAAGTTGGAATTCAACGCAAAGGTTTTGCGCAGTCGCCGCAACCCAGTAGCGCCACCGCCTGAGTCAACGCACAGGACTCAAAGTCTCCCGCAAAGGAAATCATCTCCCGCGTTCCTGCGCGAAACCTTAGCAATTCACTACTTTCACTACTTTCACACCCGCCAAAAACCATTCAGTCTTCAGCCCAATCGGCACCCAAACCGGCACCGGCTTTGTCGAGACGCTTTGTATCACAGCGTTTGCCTGACGCAAGTCCTAACCTGTCGCAACGCATTGATAACATTGACCATTCCTCGCATGGAGGCCACCGGCGGGGGGAGTAGAGGGCTTGACGAGGGCAACAACTTCAATGGAATCCCGCGACGAATTTTATTTTTCCCAACAGAGTTTCGGGTCAGGGTGTTGCTCGACGAGACGTGTGTCGCCAGCTTTCTGTTTGCGTGTCAAAGCAGTTTGTGCGCACATGGACACAGCACCACAAGGCATTATTCCCGTGGTAAATCGCTGTCTGAATTCATTGTAAGACAGTGTGACAGCGTATGTTGCAAGACGCTAAATGTTTAAGATAAGTGTTGCGCCGTGTCTGACTTGGTGGTTTAGTCAACTTGCCTGTTGTTACAAGCGGCAGGCGGCACTTCAGCGAAGGACTAATGACCCGACGCACAATGCCTCCCACACACAGAAATTGAGCCAGTCTCGGAGTCCACGTCTCATTAACGTGGTAGGTGCTTGTAACACCGTCCAAGGCTGGCTCTCCGTTTGGAGTAGATAAAGTATGAACGCACAGTCAATAAATCTAGAAGCCGTTGAAGCAATCTTCGACAAGGTCAACCCGGCAGTGGGGCGCGTCACAGTTGAGGTGAGGAGTGCCGCAGCCAGCGACATGGTGAAGTTTTTGGCGCAGCATGTTTATCACTGTGACTGGTCAATGGCCGCTGAGATTGTACTCGAGGAGGCGTTGCTGCAACGAATGTCGCTGCTTCAGCCAGCTTGAAGCTGACGACGACAAGGACGAAGGGAGCATTTGCCTCTTTCAGGAAAGGGGCAATGCTTTGTTCCCTGTGTCGCTCGACTTGAGCCCTCGCCATCTCACCGCTGTCTTCACCCTCGCCGCAAATCAGAATGCGTTGTGGGGCATCCTGAGAGCGCACATGCCTCATTAGCGCGGGTGTAGAAACGCAGGGGCAATGCTGTCGGTGACGTCACAGCTTGTCACAGCTTGTCACAGGTGCGTCACAGCGTCACAAGGACATTGCGACACTCAAATCAGACCTCGGGCACAGCGACACAGACCCACAGAGCATTTGCCTTTGCTCTCACCTCAGCCCTGAATGTCCATTTCAAGCAGCTTGCCAAACTCCTCACAACACTTCTCAGTGGCGTCCGCTCCGTTGCTGGCCGTCACGTTGACAGTGCCCTCAACAGCTCTAATAACTTCGACGTCACCCTCAAAGCTGAGGCACAGAAGCTCTGTCGCACCGTCAACAGTGACAGCGTGAGGAAGTCGTGGGAGGAAGGCGTAGTCGTGCTCCTGTTGCTTGCCTCGGAACACGACCAACCCACGAGCACTCGGTGACGGCGTAATGAGGAAGAAGACGCTGCCGCGTTTAGGATTTTTGACACGGGCTACGTGCGTGTCACGGTCTGTGAATACTTCGGACAGTTGGGGTTCAGGGGTAATGCTCATGGGTTTGAAATGTCGATTATGGGGTGTGTGGATACGGTGTGTTTAGCGGTGGCTGCGAGAATTAACTTCTCAACAGCTTCGTCACTGATGTTTGCTTGTATGTGGACCGTTGGTAATGAATACGAGGGGTTCTGCCGCTGTTCAATAGCGAGCAACTTGTCAGAGCAAATTCCGAGGATAATCGCCTTCTGCGTGGCCGCAAGGTTGCCACTGTCAATCTCTGACAGCAGGTCTTCACTACATGCGTTGACCAACTGGATTAAGTTACTCACAGTCGTACGCTTCACGAAGTCTGCACCCAGCTCTCTCAAAGCAATTGCGCCTGCCGTATTTTTCGACATGTTGAACTCGCTGGCAATTTCTCTAAGACTGTTGCCAGCCTGCAAGGAGGCAACGATGGCGGAATACTTCTCAGGCTCACGCTGTTTCATCGTCAAACCGAGCCCTTTGCCCTCGTAGCGACACACGTCGGATGTCTGAACCTGCGCGGCATCCGTAGGCACAGAGGGACGGCGCGGCTTAAACAACGTCTTAGGAGTCTTAGGCGTTGGCTTGACCGAGGAATGCTTCGGCTTTGGTTTGGGGATTAATGCTTCTGGCGTCGTTGTCGTTGTCATTTGGTTCAAGTTGTCGGTGGTGTCGTTGTTACGTGTGAGTAATGCTTGGTCGTCGTTGTCGTTGTTACGTTGTTAATATCTTATGTCTCGTTGCAGGACACTTGTCACAGATTGTGAAGTAATGGTCTTGCTGGTCTTGCTCTGGTCTTGAAAAGTCGTCCACCTAAGTCACTGATAGTGAGCATAGAAATGGGGTGGTAGCGCTGGTCTGGGTATTTCTCAGGAGTTTTATATGTTTGTTCCCCCGTGTGTGTGTTTGTGGAGCGTAGTAGAGGAAATGCCCAGACCACCCAGACCACCCACTTACTAAGCTCTGAGGCAACGGCTTAAGTGGCCAAGCCACATTAGACCACAAGCATTGTGCCCCATTGCTGGACAAAGTGTGGCTTTTCATACCTCGTCGTCGGTGTCTGGCAAGAGGCGCAGGCCTTGAACTAACCACTGCCGACTGCCGCCCATTCTCGTGTAAGTTTGGCGCAAGCTCGTAAACCGCTCAAAGAACGCTCGGAAAAACCACTCGCCGCACACGGCTGGCAGTTCGCTGCGGCTGGAGAAGTTTGTGAATGCTTCTCGCAACGCGGATTTACTCACCTGTGCCTCGGGGTCGAAGACGCAACAGCTTTGCGAGAACGAGCCAACGGGGTCATTGCTGACTTTGAACCGCTCGTGGACAGCCCTACTCTCAGCCCCGCCTAGCGGAATTTCCCTTAAACTGAGAAGCTCACGCAGTCCGTCCAGCATGAAGTAAAGCACCCCGTCCAACTCGCTGGCCAACCTTGCCTTGAGGGTCACGTCCTTTGTCGTTGGCTTGTGGTCGAAACGCAGGAAGCGTGTGCGCCGTAGCTCTGCCTCAGTGCCGTGCTTGAAGCGCGGGAGACTGTTGGCGAGAAACCAGAGCTTGCACGACGACTGCATCACGAACGGTTTGCCGTAGATGGGACGTGCCTCTAAAGGCTCTCCACTTACCAGCGTCTTGAAGTTGCCTGACTCTGCAATGTCGGCGGTAGTTAGTTCCGTGCCGAGATTGACGGCACAGTGCCGCAGCGCAGGCAGCGAGTAGCTGCGTGGGTCGCAAATCTGGGACATCGAGAGACGCGCCACCAACTCAACGCCCAGTGCCGCTGCCACCGGGTCGGCAACGGTGGACTTCCCCCGGCCAGCTTCACCGTAGCACACGAGTGCAGTTTCATGACGACTGTCGGGCAGTAGGAGGTTTCCGAGGCACAGTTGGAACAGCTCACGGTCTTCAACGTCCGGCAGCACCTCGCCCAACACGCGGGCAAAAAGCGCGTCACTTGCGTCGGGAGAGAAACCAGCAGCAGTCTGACGAGTGAAGCTGTAGTCCTGTGAGTGTGGCAGTAACTCGAAGCCCTCGGGCTTAACCCGGACGACACCGTTGGCGACGTTGACGAGGACACTAGTATTGTCCGCTCCCTCGAATTTATAGAAGCCACAGAACGTTGCCGGGTCAACCTGACGCGCCGATTCGACATGGTCGAGCAGTGTCATTGCAGCTCGCACAGTGCGTCGTTGCTCTGGGAGAATATCCAGAGCTTGGGGCTTCAGCATTGATGGCTCGATTTGTTTCCACGTTCCGTTGCTGTAACTGAACCAGTCCTTGCCCACCGTCTTGATGGGTGGAAGCCTGTCAGAAAGGAGTGTGACAAATTCCAGTTCTGTGGTAGCATTTTCAACTGTCAAGGTTGGGATGAATGTTACCGACTCTCCCCACTTGGGGGTTACTTCAATGGGTGTCCACGTTGCTGGTGATGGTGCTATAGCGGTCATGAGTATTTCAATTTCAGGGGTTCGGGGTTAAGGAAATACATTCTTTGACTTTTTCCATTGTTTCTAGAGCCGTCCGGCATTCGAACAAACTGAGACTTAGTCCATGTCGCGGGGTCTGCCCCAAGCGAGGCGGCGTAGTTCATGAAGCCACGCAACCGCTCTTCTGTTTGTCCGGCGCAATAAAACCAGCCGTGTAAACTTTTATTCCCTGAATGCACTGCCAT